>JBQTJD010000539.1:0-1594 GCA_052387475.1 Anaerolineales bacterium
GATGTGCCGCAAATCTACCGGCCCGAAGCCGCGCACGATGCGTGGGAGCGGGTGCGCAAGTTCTTCGCGCGGAATCTTAATTGAACCGCAAAGCCGCAAAGAGCGCGAAGAAGACAGAAAACTTCGTGAGCGTCTTTGCGGTCTTCGCGTCTTGGCGGTGAAATGAATCCTTGTGAAGTCCGTCGCCTGGGCCGCGTGCCGTACGCCGAAGCGTGGGAGTTGCAGAAGCAACTCGCCGCGCAGCGCGCCGCCGGCGAAATTCCCGACACGCTGCTGCTGCTTGAACACCCGCACACGTACACGTTCGGGCGCAAAGGGCACGCGGAGAATCTGCTATTAAGCAATGCCGAGCTCGAAGAGCGAGGGATTGCCGTGCATTGGGTGGATCGCGGCGGGGATGTGACCTATCACGGCCCCGGCCAACTTGTCGGGTATCCGATTGTGCAACTCGGCACGCCGGTGAACGAAGCCGGTCGTATTCCACAAGCCGATTACGTTGGCTATGTGCGCCGCATTGAAGAGATGTTGATCCGGGTGTGCGCGCGTTTTGGATTGGTCGCCGGGCAAGTGGCCGGCCTCACCGGGGTGTGGATTCAGCCGGACGTGGCCTCGCGCTGTTCGCACTGCCCTCCGTACGCTCGGCTCGCGCCGTCGAAGATCGCCGCCATCGGCGTGAAGGTGGACGCGCGCGGCATCAGCCAGCACGGCTTCGCCCTCAACGTCGCCCCCGATATGGAGTATTGGAACGGCATCATCGGCTGCGGGCTGAAAGAGCATGCCTCGATCTCATTCGCCGACTTGCTCGACGCCCCACCGCCGATGGATGTCGTGATGGATGAAGTGATGCGTGAATTCGGTCGGGTCTTCGAGCGTGAGATGGTTGAGACCGTGCCGACGTCGCGCCTAGAATCAACGCGATAACACCCACCTGCGAGCGTGCCCATGCTGACGACACCGACCCCCAACTCTCTGCAATCCGCCGAAGCCGAGTTCTGGCAGCGCTATCCCGAATACGCTACCACCCGCGCGCTCGACCGTTTGCGCGCCACGGAATATGCCCGCCTCGACCAGGCCGGGCATATTTATTTGGATTACACCGGCGGCGGGCTGTACGCCGACTCGCAACTGCGCGCGCACATGGCCATGCTGGCCGGCGGCACGTTCGGCAACCCGCACAGTACCAACCCCACTTCGCAAGCCATGACCGAGCGCGTCGAGGGCGCACGCCGTTTTATCCTTGAGCATTTCAACGCTGACCCGAACGAGTACGTCTGCATCTTCACGCTCAACGCCAGCGGCGCGCTCAAACTGGTGGGCGAGAGTTACCCGTTCGCGCCGGGCGGGCGTTTTCTGCTCACGTTCGACAATCACAACTCCGTCAACGGCATCCGCGAGTTCGCGCGGGCCAAGGGCGCGACAGTGACGTACACACCCGTCATCCCGCCCGATCTGCGTATTGACGCCGACAAACTCACCGCCCATATCCAATCCCCCAATTCTCAAGTTCATAATCTCTTCGCCATCCCCGCTCAGTCCAAGTTCTCCGGCGTCAAGCACTCGCTCGAAAGTATCGCGCGCGCGCAAGTGCGGGGTT
>JBQTJD010000540.1:0-6820 GCA_052387475.1 Anaerolineales bacterium
AGCACATGGCTGCAATTTTGCTTGAGCAGTTGGCTGGCCTGCGAGCCGAGGGGGTTGGCGGGGTCAGCGAGGATAAAGACGCCAGGGCTGTCGAGCAACAGCAAGCGGCCATCCGGTGACCAGGAAAAATCACGCCATTGCCCGACCAAGGTGCGCACCGGCTTGAGCGTGGCAGCGTCGTACAGCACGAGGTTGTGCTGAGTGGACTTGGGCAAGAGCAACGCGAGCGTTTTTCCATCCGGCGAAAAGGCAAATCGGCTCACGCCGCTACTTTCCACACTGGCAAGCTGTAACCCGTCGCCGCTCGGTGAGACAACGCCAAATGCCATTCGCTCCCCATTACTTGTCCCGAGCACAAAGGCCAGCCGTTCGCCGGTCGGCGACCAGATCACTTGCGGCACTTCACGATCCGGCGTCGGCGCCCAATCAAAGGTCAGCACCGCCAGGCTGGTTTGAGTCGGCAAGTCGTAGACGACGAGTTGTAGTGGCGCTGTGGAGGTCGACAGCGGCGCAAAATAAGCGAGCCGGCGACTATCGGGTGACCAGGCCGGCATAAAACCGGTTCGGGGCCAGTTCGTTTCACCACCGTCAGCCGGCATGATCGAAAATTTCAACACCCCTTCATCGCCGCCGCCCGCTTTTTCCAACACCAGCGCCCACTGTCGGTCGGGCGAAAAGTTTTGGCCTGATTCAATCGGTTGAGAGCCCATACTCCAAAAGCCCCATGCCCCGGTGCGCGCAATTCCGTCGCCGCTCGGATCGAACAGCCGCCACTCCACTTTCGAGAAATCAAAATCCGAGCCAGTCGGCCACGCGATTTTGTGATACGCCAGCGTACCACTGGCCGTGAAGCCCACCGGCGGCGACGCCGCATCGCCTGAGACATCCGGCGTCCAACGGGTCTCGCCCGTCTCCAAATCCAACATAAAGCCGTGGAAGAAAGTGCCGAGCGCGAGGCGGCGGCCATCGGGTGACCAATCCGCCGCCCATGCCCCGAAGCCTGGGGAAGTACTGGGCAGCAATCGTTGCGATTGACCTGCGCCGTAAGCATACAGACCGGTCTCGCATGTCAGCACCAACTCGGGTGTGAATGTGGGGTTGAGTTGCCACGGCTCGGTTTCCCCCGGGTTCAACACCGTTTGCATGCGGCGCAAAATCTCCTCCGGTTTCAGACCGCGCTCGCCCAAACTACCGATGAGCTTGAGCACCACCCCAAATGAGTCTTCGCGTTCCCGGGCAGCGCGGAAGATCTCCTGCTCAACTTCCTGCGGTTGGTCGCGGAGCAACTCGTTGACGAGAGCTAGAGCACTGCGTAACGCTTTTCGACGCTGGGCATCGCTAACGCTCTGGCCTGTAAATGGATTAACCAACTCATTCAGCGCGACCGATTGATCAACGCCGCTCAGTGCCGAGGCCCTGTTGCCATCCAGGCCCACTCGCTCAATATCGCGGGCCAACAGGGCATAGAACAGCGCCGAGTTACTCCGGTCAAAACGTGGCAGACCAGTCTGAGTGGCATGCGCCATCAAGATCAGGGCGTTCACCGCCAGCGAACGACGATACAATTGTAGGCTTTCAGCATCGGCGGGATAGCCCGCGATGTGCGGTGGAGGCATCAGCCACGCCTTGCTTAAATCGGGCGGCACAAGCTGCGATCGAAGAACATGAAACAACAGGGGTTCAGCGGCGGTTTCCATTGAGGCGGAACGACCCACCACGGCGGAAGAGACGGCCGTGGGATGAGAAAAATCCAGCGTGACACGGACGTTCTCATGGCACCGCCATTGTTCACACACTCGAGCCAATACTTCATCAAGATACGGCCCAAGCGTCTCCACCATGAATTCAGCATCAACACCGAGGTACCGCAGTTCCAAGTGCTGGCTGGTGCGTGTGTGGATTTGGTTTGGGGTGTCGTCGCTCAGCATCCCTGCAAACGACCACTGATCAGCATGACGACCAAAGAGCAGCGGCACGCTAAAGCGCACAGGGCTTTCATCAGGCGCGGTAAAAGCATATTCCACCTCGGCGCGAACCCGATTTGCGCCGAGGCTCGTGACGGCTCGGAGCGTCAAGGGGAAGTCAGCGGGCTGAAGGAAATTTAGCGGCAGCCAGCGGGGAATCGATTGCGAGCGGCTGAGGGCGGCTTGAACCTGACTGCGCGTCTGCCAATCGCGCCACTGGATGAAGCCCCACACCAGCACGAGCACGGCGGCTGTAGGCAGAAGGATGTACAGCCAAGTGAGCCGGCGCGGCAGATGCCAAAGTTCACGTACCCTGGCGGGTGGCGGCGCGACGTCGGGCTCGGGCGGCGCATGTTCCTCAACTTCAGCCTGGAAGCCGCTCTCGTTGACGACCCACTCAAATCCGTGATCAGTGTCAGTCGTTGCCATGAAGGGTAGGCTGATTATACGGCGGGCTTGTCATTCATTGAGTCTCTCACACAACCTTATCCATTACCCTACCCCACTCAAGTTGCCGGCGTTCCACAGTGCGATTACGGCTTAATAACGATCCGTGCATTGGCCGACTGCTATAATCCGCCGCATGATTTTCGATCAGGCCACAATCCTTGCGCGCTCGGGCGACGGCGGCGATGGGGCCGTTCATTTTCGCAAAGAGAAATTTATCCCGCGCGGCGGGCCGGATGGCGGCGACGGTGGCCGAGGCGGCGATGTCATCCTGCAGGTGGACCCGAAACTCAACACACTGATGTCGTTCATCCACAAACGCAAGTACATCGCCGAGAACGGCGGCAAGGGGATGCGGAGCGATATGCGCGGGAAGAGCGCGCCGCCCCTTACGGTGCGGGTGCCGCCGGGCACCGTCATCCGGCAGGCGCAGACCGGGGAAGTGTTGGGCGATTTGACCGACGCCGGGCAAACGCTTGTCATCGCGCGCGGTGGGCGCGGCGGGCGCGGCAACGCGCGCTTCGCCAGTTCGCGGAATCAGGCCCCGCGTATCGGTGAGCGAGGCGCACCAGGCGAGGAAATTGAACTGCAACTCGAACTCAAGCTCATCGCCGATGTTGGCATCGTCGGCGTGCCGAATGCAGGCAAATCCACCTTTCTCGCTTCGGTCACGGCGGCCAAACCCAAGATCGCCCCCTACCCTTTCACCACATTGCAGCCCAACCTCGGCGTGGCGCAGCTTGATGCGAGCGGCGAGCGCGCGCTGGTGCTGGCCGACATCCCCGGTCTGATCGAGGGCGCGCATCGCGGCGTTGGCCTGGGTTTTGATTTTCTGCGGCACGTGCAACGCACGCGGGTCTTGATTCACTTGCTTGACGGGATGAGCGACGACCCGCTGGCCGACTTCTCACAAATCAACAGCGAGTTGGCGCTGTTCGATGAAGACCTGAGCCACAAGCCGCAAATCGTGGCGCTGAACAAAATGGATTTGCCGGACGTGCGGGCCAAGTGGCCGCGCGTGAAGCAGGCGCTGGAGCAGCGGGGTTATGCGCCGTTAGCCATCTCAGCGGTGGCGCAGACCAACGTGCGCGACGTGTTGTTGCTCGCCGCCGAGAAGCTGGCCGAGGCCCCGCCCGCCCCCACCTTCGATGACCTGCCCGTGTATCGCCCGGCTTTCGACGCCAACGACTTCACCATCACACGCGAGCCGGATGCGGGGTATCGTGTCAGCGGCAAGAAGATTGAGCGCGCCGCCCGCATGACGTACTGGGAGTACGATCAGGCCGTCATCCGTTTTCAGCGCATTCTCGAAGTGCTGGGGGTAAAGCGCGCGCTGGAAGACGCCGGCGTGAAGGAAGGCGACGCGGTGCGCATCGGCGAATACGAGTTGGAGTGGAGCGACTGAAATGGCTGAGGGTGAAGGTCTGTGGTTCTTGCTATTCTTTGGACCCGGATACTTCGCTATTGTGATGCCAATTATTATAGCGCTTGAAGTAGCGACGTTGTGGATTCTCAAATGAAGCGGTTTTGCTACGTCGCTGCTGGCATCCGTCGTGATGAATTTGGCGTCAACTTTAATCGGTCTAGGTATGTTGTCAACCTATATCCTAGTGGGCATTGCTGATTTGTTCATACCCTTCTCATCAGTGGTTGGTTAATTGCTGTGTTGATTGAAGCGGTTGTCTTGCAGTGTTGAAAAAGCAACCCTATCGCGAAGCGATCTTCGTGGCATTGGTTGTAAATCTGATTTCTGTTTTGGCTTTAGTGATTGTTCGCGGACTAATGTGAATAGCATAGCAACCAAGAAGCAAATTGGCCCTTCAGCAGCCAAGTTGATCCGCAACGCCCTTGACAACATCAGCGATAGACTTCTCGACGGTGGGCGATACGAAGAACCCTGACGCGTTGAGCGGTGTCGTCAATGCCGTACACGACCCGGTAGTCGCCGACACGGATGCGCCAGCGATTTTCTGAGCCGCTCAGTTTGGTTGAGCCATGTGGACGAGGTGTGTCTTCTAGCGCCAGCAGCGCAGGAGAGATTTGCTCGCGAACCTCACGCGGAAGCTTGCGATGCTCGCGTTCAGCTGCAGGGGTCAGGACGACGACGTAAGCCATGGGCGCCGCTCAGCGCCGCGTCTCAGCTTCCGCCAGCACTACACGCAAGGGCCGCAACTCGCCGCCTTCAGCCTCGGCTTCGTCGGCCAGCAAATTGTCAATGGCATCCTGCAAGTATTCGGGCAGGCTTTCCCAATCGGATTGTGCGGCCAGTGCACGCAGATAGGCTCGATAATCCTCAACCGACAAGATGACGCCAACCACCGCTCCAGTCTCATCAGAAATGTAGCGGGGTGGGAATTGTGGCAAGAGTGGTACAGCCGGTTGTTGAGACATCTCACCTTCCTAAATCGTTGCACTGATTATACTCGCGATGCGTATTGGATTTTTCGGCGGCACGATCGACCCGCCGCACAACGGCCACCTGCGGCTGGCGCACGCCGCCCGCGAACAGTTGCGGCTCGACCGCGTGCTGTGGGCGCCGGCCGGCGACCCGCCCCACAAGCGCCAGCAAACACTCTCCCCGATGGAAGACCGCGTGGCATTGGTCGAAGCTGCCATCGCCGGCGAACCTGCGTTTCAACTCTCACGGGTGGATGTGGATCGCCCCGGCCCGCACTTCAGCGCGGACACCGTCATCCTATTACGACAGCAGTTTCCAAACGATGAGCTGATCTTCCTCATGGGCGGCGACTCGCTCCAAGATTTGCCCACGTGGGGCCGGCCCGAAGTCATCCTCGCTCACTGCACCCTCGGCGTGTTGCGCCGGCCCGGCGCGGTGTTTGATCTCGACCTGCTCGAACGCGCCCTGCCCGGCGCGCCCCGGAAAATCGAGTTTGTGGACGTGCCACCGATTGACATCGCCTCGCAGGAGATTCGGCCACGAGTGCAATCGGGCAAATCGCTCGCTGGCCTGGTGCCGGAAGCCGTAGCGCGTGAGATCAAAGCGCGAGGCATGTATCGGAACGGCGATTGGAAAGCCAGGCCGCAACGCGGGGAGGTGCCTGATTACTACCATGAAGTGCTGTATTGGAAGCTATTCGAGAACAAAGCTCAGTGGTTGTGGATTAACTTGCTCGGCCTGCCGATGGGTGCTGCCGGCTTGATAGTTTTTGGCGGGCTGATGTGGCTGTTAGGGCGGGATTTGTGGGATGGCCTATCGGGCGTGGCTGCTACCGTAGGGTTGGTTGTGGGGTTAGTGCTGACGCTGAGCGCACATGAGTTGGCCCACGGCCTGGCGATGCAGGCCTTTGGTGCGCGGCCCCGGTATGGGATTAAGTGGGAAGCGGGCGCGCTGTACGCCACCGCGCCCGGCTATGCTTTCAATCGGGCGCAATACCTCGTCGTCGTCTTCGCGCCGTTGGTCGGCCTCAGCGTGCTGGCGACTATAGGCATCACCTTCCTGCCCGAAGCGGCGTCAGCGATCATCGCCGCATGCGCCATCCTCAATACTATCGGCGCATGCGGTGATGTTTACATCGGCTGGCTCGTCAGCCGCTACCCGCCCGAAGCCTACGTCATCGACGAGGCCGATGGGATGCGGGTCTTTTTGCCGGTGCAAAAAAGCTGACGGGTCGCGCGACCCGTCAGCTTTGCCGTCTACTTCCTGGCCTTCTTCTTAGCCGCCTTCTTGGCTGGCTTTTTGGCTGCCCTCTTTGTGGCCGGGACTTTCTTCTTGACGGGCGCTTTCTTCATCGCCTTCTTCGGTGCCGCCTTCTTGGCGGCGGGTTTGCGGGCCGCGCGCTTCCTGGGGGCTGGGGCTGCCGGTTCGGGTGCCGGGGCCGGGGTCGGCTCTGGTTCCGGCATAGTGGGAGTTGGCATGTCGGTCATTGCATTTCTCCTCAAAGTGGAATTTGGATGCACACTGCTTAATAACACATTCCGAGGCATGTGCAAATGATTCAAGCGCATTGGCGGAAACTTTAAGACTCGGCCTTGCGCTGTGAGGCGAGGAGGATGCCGGTGAGGATAAGCGCGCCGCCCAGCAGCTTGAGCGGCGTGGGGGTTTCATCGAACAGTAAGAAAGCTAACAGGATCGAACCGATCGGCTCGCCCAGCACGGTGACGGCCACGAAGCTGGCGGGTAGATACTTGAGCGCCCAATTGAGCGAGGAATGGCCGATGAGCTGCGGGATGAGGGCCAGCAGCACGATCCATGAAAGAGCAGCGGGGGGGAGGCCGAGCAGCGGCTGTCCGGAGAGCAATACGCCGGCTACGAGCGTGAGCGCCGCCGCGCTATACGTCAGGCCAATGTAGACGAGCAGTGACATGCCCCCTCGGGCCTGCCGCCCGACGATAAGATAAACCGCCATGGCCACCGCCCCGGCCAAAGCCAGCCCATCGCCGAAAACGCT
>JBQTJD010000541.1:0-2832 GCA_052387475.1 Anaerolineales bacterium
TGGTCGGTAAATGTGCGCGCCTCATCAGTGCGCGCGAGCATCACCGCCGCCGCGCCATCGCAGATCGGGGCCGCGTCGAACAATCGCAACGGCGGCACAATCACGCGCGAGGCACGAATATCGTCAACGGTGACTTCTTTATCTCTGAATAGCGCGTTGGGGTTGGTGCGGGCGTTGTGGTGCGCGTTGAGCGCAAAATTATCAAAGGCTTCCAACGGCACGCCGAAGCGCTGCATGTACATCTGCATGACACGCGCATTTTGCGAAAGCAACGTCGCGCCGGTGGGCGTTTCGGTTTCGGCGTCCAGCGCTTTGGCGAGCGCGGGGACGGGGTCGCCGTCGCTCATCTTCTCCACACCGAGCGCAACGGCCAGCCGCGCCGCACCGCTCTGCACTGCGAAGTACGCCATCCGCAGGGCAGCGGCTCCCGTCGCGGTGGCCGCTTCCACGTCGAGCGCCTCCACGCCGCGTAGCCCGGCTGCACTCGCCATCAGCGCCGCGATGTGCTTCTGGCCCTGCAACTCATCCGCCAGCATGTTGCCGACGAAGACGGCATCCACCGTCTCCACGCCAGCGTCCCCCATCGCCTGCCGCATCGCCGCCACGCCCATCTCGCGCAGCGATTGTGGATTGCGCTTCTGTACGGGGATTTGGCCGAGGCCAACAAGGCTGACGCCGGGATACGGGCTGGACATGAGTGACGAAGTTATAGTGCGGTCACGACTCGCTGTCAAACACTGCTGCTAAACGCTAGACTGTCGGCATTGCGTCACTCCCGCGCAAGCGGGAGTCCAGTGTCAGCGGACTGGATACCCGCTTGCGCGGGTATGACGTTGCTTTAGGTCGTGGTGTCGGCATGGCGTCAATATCACAGGCATTGAGGTCTGAACTTTCTGGAACCAGCGCTGGTAAATTATCGGAGGAGAGACTCTCACACGGAGACCCACATGAAGACCCAGGCATTGAAGTTCAAACGCACCATCGCCCAGCCGCCGTCCGAGGTGTATCGGATGTTGACGCGCGCCTCGCTGTTGCGGACGTGGTTGTGCGACGCCGCGCAGTTGGACGCGCGCAAAGGTGGCCGAGTATATCTGTACTGGAACGCCGGCTACGCCGTCACCGGCGAATGCACCGCCGCCGAACCGGGCAAGAAAGTCGCCTTCACGTGGCAGGGCAAAGGCGACCCCGGCCCCTCACAAGCCGTCATCACATTGAAGGGGAATGATGGCAGCACTGCCGTCACGCTGACACACGAAGTGGGAACGGGCAAAGCGTGGAAAGCCACGACGGAAGGGATGGGGCACGAATGGAACAACGGCCTCGACAATCTCAAATCAGTGCTGGAGACGGGCGAGGACTTGCGCCTGGTGCGCCGCCCGATGCTCGGGATTACGGGAATGGCGCAGAACGACGCCGAGACCGCCGCCAAACTCGGCATGCCGGTGACCACCGGCATCCGCATCGGCGGCACAGTGCCCGGCATGGGGGCCGAGGCCGCCGGGCTGCAAGCCGATGACGTTATTGTGGGGATGGGCAAGACGAAGGTGCAGCGCTTTCCGCAACTGACCGCTTCCCTGAGCCAGCACAAAGCCGGCGACACGATTCCCGTGATGTTCTATCGCGGCCAACAGAAGCACGTGCTGCCGATGACGCTCTCGCGCCGCCCACCGGTGCCGATGCCCGCAACTGGCATGGAATTGGCCGCCCGCGCACGCGAGATGTTCGAGCGCGACGATGCCGAGCTAGCTCAACTCTTCGAAAATGTGTCGGAGGAGGATGCCGGCTGCCGTCCCGCGCCGGACGAGTGGAGCGCCAAAGACGTGCTCGCGCACATCATTCAGAGCGAGCGTGGCGCGTTGGATTTTCACATGCAGGTCGTCAGCGACTCGGAGCCATGGTTCGACGACTTCGACAACGAATTGCACGCGCGCCCGCTCGGCTTGCGGCGACTGTTCCCGACCGTGCAGGCGCTACTCGACGAACTGAAACGCGCCGAAGCTGAGACAGTGGCCTTCCTCGAAGCGCTACCGCCCGAGTACATCGCGCAGAAGCGCAACTACTGGCGGCTGTGCCAGAACTTCTACCTGGGCCCCACGCACGTGCAAACTCACGCCGATCAGATTCGCAAGGCCATTGCCGCCGCGCGCAAAATGTAGCGCCGCACCCTGCCATCCGGAGACGGGCCACCGGCCCGTCTCTACCAATCAAATGTGTAGAGACGCCCCGTGTAAGCGCAGCGGCGGCGTCTCTCTTTTACAATTGCGCCACGCCCATGCCTCACATTCATTTCCTTTGCAGCGGCACACGCGGCGATGTGCAGCCGTACATCGCGCTCGGCCTGCGCTTACGCGACGAAGGCCACACCGTCACGATTGCGACCCATCCACCGTTTCGCTCAATGGTCGAGGCGCACGGCCTGCGCTTCGGCCTCGTGGAGGGCAACCCGAGCGAGGCGATGATGCGGGCCGGCGGGCGGCCAGTGTTTTCGCCCGGCACCGATCTGCGCGACTCGTTGGCGTGGCTGCGAGATGCGTGCCGTGTATGCCCGCATGTTGGAGAGCGCGTGGCAAACGTGCCACAAAGCTGAGGCCGTCGTGCTTGGGTTGCCGACGTTGTGGGGCACATCCATTGCCGAGGCGTTGCGCGCACCGTTGATCATCGCGCCGCTGCAACCGCTCACCCGCACGCGGGCCTATCCGAGCGCCATCCTCCCCACGACTTTCTCGATTGGCTCAGCGTACAACTTAGTGACGCATCGCCTCATCGAACTCGCGTTGTGGCTGCCGTGGCGCGGCGTCATCAACACGTGGCGCGCAGCCACATTGGGGTTGC
>JBQTJD010000542.1:0-3022 GCA_052387475.1 Anaerolineales bacterium
CCGGCGCGGCGCTGACTTCCGGGCGACTCGGGTTTTGTTCGTTCGTGTTGGCATAGGGACTCCTTTGCGTTGTGCCATCACTACTGTGATGCCAGCACTACTGTGATGCATTCACTTTAGCCTACGACCGTCATGAGATCGTCATGAAAACCATCCTGTGACCGAGCGTATGGGAAGGAGTAGAATCGCTTGCAAGCGGAGGCGTCTCTTTGACTGAAATCAAGGTATTGCTTCTCGGCCCGCCGCGCGTCGAGCGCGCGGGTGTGCCGGTGGAGTTCGGCACGCGCAAGGCGTTGGCGCTGCTGGCTTATCTCGAAGTGACGCGGCAGCCCCACAGCCGCGAGTCTCTGACCGCGCTGCTCTGGCCGGAGTCTGATCAGACTCATGCACGTGCTGCGCTGCGCAGCACCCTGTGGGCGCTACACAAAGCGTTAGGCGCGGAGTGGTTGGAGGTGGAGCGGGAGACGGTGAGCCTGAGCGCGGCATCCATCCCGTGGCTGGATGTGGATGTGTTTCGCGAGCGATTGGCCGGCACGCGGAAACACGGCCACCCCGCCGATGAGGTGTGCCCAGCCTGCCTCACCGCGTTGGATGAAGCCGTCACTTTGTATCGCGCCGACTTCATGACCGGTTTCACCCTGCGCGACAGTCCCGGCTTTGACGAGTGGTGTTTCTTCCAAACGGAAGGCCTGCGCCGCGAAGTCGCCGTCGCGTTGGAGAAATTGGTGAGCGGCCATAGCGCGCAGAAGGAAGTTGAGCACGCGATTGGGTTTGCCCGCCGCCGGCTGGCGCTTGACCCTCTGCATGAGCCGACGCATCGTGATTTGATGCGGCTGTACGCCTGGGCCGGTCAGCGCGCCGCCGCATTGCGCCAGTACGCCGAAGTCAAGCAATTGCTGAGTGACGAACTGGGCGCTCCGCTGCAAGAGTCGACCACTCAACTCTACGAAGCCATTCGGGAGGATCGGCTGCCGCCGGGGAGCGCGACTGCCGCGCGTCTCTCCGGCAACCTGGCCGTGCACGTGCCACCTACGCCGTTCGTTGGCCGAGAGGCAGAACTGGAGCAGCTCGCCCGCCTGCTGGCGAATCCTGACTGCCGGTTGCTGACCCTCGTGGGGCCAGGCGGCATCGGCAAATCACGGCTCGCACTGCAAGCGGCCATTCAGTCCGGGAGAACGTTCGAGCACGGAGCGTACTACATCCCGCTCGCGTCGGTCACCTCCCCTGAGTACATCGTCACCGCCATCACCGAGGCGCTGGCCGTTCAGTTTTTCGGACGGCAAGACCCCAAGAGCCAGCTACTCAATTACCTGCGTGCGAAGACTCTGCTACTCGTGCTGGACAACTTCGAGCATCTGCGCGACGGCGCTGAGCTGCTCACCGAAATCCTGGCCAGCGCCCCGCAGATCAAATTGTTGGTCACTACGCGCGAACGGCTCAACGCCGTACACGACTGGTTATTCGACTTGCAAGGTTTGAGCTTCCCGCCCGAAGAAACCCCCTTGGCGGAAGCCGAGCAGTCCGAGGCCGTGCAACTCTTCCTTCACAATGCGCGCCGGGTGCACTGGAACTTTGCCCTCACCGAGGCGGAGCGACCCGGCGTGCTGCGCATCTGCCAACTGGTGGAGGGGATGCCTCTGGGAGTAGAACTCGCGGCGGCCTGGGTGCGCGTGATCTCATGCGCGGAGATCGCGCAGGAAATTGAGCGCGACCTGGGTTTTCTGGCGACATCGTTGGGCGGCATATCCGAACGCCATCGCAGCCTGCGCGCGATGTTCGATTATTCGTGGCGGCGGCTGCCGGAGAGCGCCCGCACAGTGTTCGCGCAGCTCGCCGTCTTTCGCGGCGGGTTCGGGCGCGAGGCGGCCGTCCACGTTGCCGGCGCGTCGCTCGCCACTCTCTCCACGCTGGTGGATCACTCCTTCATCCACCGCACCGCGGTTGGGCGATACACACTCCATGAATTGTTGCGCCAGTACGCTGACGAAAAACTCCGCGCGACTGCTGAGGCGGAGGCGGTTTTATTCCGGCATAGCCATTACTATGCCGGCTTTCTCCAACAACAAGAGCCGCGCCTGAAAAGCGGAGGCCAACGGGAAGCTATCGAGGCGATCGGTGCAGACCTTGATAACGTGCGGGCCGCCTGGCGCCGGGCGGTTGAGCATCGGCAGGCTGAGACGATCGGGCAATTTCTGGAAAGCCTCTACCTCTTCTTGATGCTGCGAAGTGGCTTTCAAGAGGGGGACCAATCCTTCAGAGCTGCAGCAGACAAGTTGGAGGAAGCGCAACATGACCTCCTCCTCGGCGCAGTCTTGGCGCGACAGGGAGGTATGGCGGAACTCCTCGGGCAGTTTGAGCGGGCCAAGGCGCTGCTGCAAAAAAGCCTTGCCTTGTTGCGCCAGAACCCGCAAGCTGCCCGGCCAGAAATCGCCTTTGCCGTCAACGAATTAGGCATCATTGCGCACCGCCAAGGAAACTATGCGGAGGCGAGACTTTATCTGCTGGAAAGCCTGACGCTCTATCGAACGCTCGAAGACCCGTACGGCCTGTCCAACGTTCTCAACGTGCTGGGCAATGTGACCAGCGACCTGGCCGGGCAATATCAAGACGCCCGGCAGTTCTACGAAGAAAGCCTGGCGCTGCGGCGGGAGATTGGCGACCAGCGGGGAGTCGCCGCCTCGCTTAATAACTTAGGTGCGTTGGCGAATACACTGGGAGAGCTGGTCGAAGCGGAACGCCTCTTCCACGAAAGCATCGCCGCATATCAAGAGGTCGGCCAACGCTACGGCTTGTCACTCGCGCTCAACAATTTTGGGTACAACGCCCAACTGCGCGGGGATTATTTGGAGGCCAGGCGGCTCTATCAGGACAGCCTCGCTATCCGGCGGGAGGTCGGTGACCGGTTTGCCATTGCGCTCGTCCTCGGCAACCTCGGCCTCACCGCCATGTTCCTGGGCGAGTACGCCGAGGCGGAACGCCTTCTGCGCGAGAGCCTGGCTTTGCATCGCGCAGGTCATGACCA
>JBQTJD010000543.1:0-5909 GCA_052387475.1 Anaerolineales bacterium
CGTTGTGCACGAAGATGGAGAAGCAGAGTCGGGGCGGCGCATTGGCTGGCGCGCCCGAAGTGCTGGCACAGATTGAACGCGAATACGAACGCATATAGATAGGTCGCGCCAAGATTCCCGGTGCTGCCCTTCAAGCTATGCGCGGCCTCGCGCACGCCGGGCGCATCGTGTATGGCCACCGCCTCTCGCAGGCGTTGCAGCAACTCCGGCGCTTCCTGTTCGAATGAGTCGATTAACTCCACGAGCAAGTTGTGCTGGTCGCCGATTTGAATTTGCCGCAGGTCGTTGAGTTGGTCCGCGTCGAGCGGAGGCGGCTGCTCGGCTGACGCCGGTGCGATAAGCAGCGGGGCAGCAGCCCCCCACCCGGCCAGCACCGCCACCAACTCTTTCAGCCGAATGGGTTTGGTGACGTAGTCATTCATGCCGGCCAGCAAACATGCCTCGCGGTCACCCTGTACGGCATTGGCCGTCATTGCCACGATGCGTGGCTGACGGTCGGCGGGCAACTGCGCCCGGATACGGCGCGTGGCCTCCAGCCCATCCATCTCCGGCATCTGCATGTCCATCAGCACCAGATCATACGGTTGGCGTTCCAGCGAGTGAATGGCTTCCAATCCGTTGGCCACCGCATCGGCGCGATAACCGAGCCGCGCCAAAATGCCGAGCGTCAGCTTTTGATTGGTGGCGTTATCCTCAGCCAACAAAATTCGCAGCGGGATGCGCTCCGCCATCTGCGGATCGAAGCGCGTCTCCTCGACGGGCCTGGCCGTCGGCAGCGTCGCTGCGTCGTCGCTCGGCCCAGCCACCTCCAACACCACATCAAAGTGAAAGGCGGAACCCTGCCCCGGCACACCCTCACTCTCAGCCCACATCTCGCCGCGCATCATCTCGGCCAGACGCTGGCTGATGGCAAGGCCGAGGCCGGTGCCGCCGTATCTGCGCGTGGTCGAAGCATCCACCTGGCTGAATGATTTGAACAGCCGCTCCATGCGATCCGGTGGGATGCCGATGCCGGTGTCGCGCACGGCGAAATGCAGCCGCCACGCGGTCTCCGTCTCCAACACGCCTTCGACCGTCAGTGTGACCTCGCCTTGATCGGTAAACTTGATGGCGTTGTTAAGCAGGTTGACGACGATTTGGCGCAAGCGGTTGATGTCGCCGCGAAAGGTGCGCGGCAGTTCCGGTTCCACCTGGGCTTGCAACGTCAACCGTTTGCGATCGGCCTCGTTGGCCACCATTTCGAGGGAGAGGTCCAGACAATCGCGCAAGTTGAACGGCTCGTGCTCCAGTTCGATCTTGCCCGCCTCTACTTTTGAAAAATCGAGGATGTCGTTGATGATGGCGAGCAACGCGTTGCCGCTGGCGCGGATCGTATCAGCGAAGTCGCGCTGTTCGAAGTTCAGCGAAGTATCGAGCAACAGGCCCGTCATGCCGATAACGGCGTTCATCGGCGTGCGGATTTCGTGGCTCATGGTGGCGAGAAACTCGCTCTTGGCGCGCGAAGCCGCCTCGGCCTGATCACGGGCCTGGCGCAGTTCGGCTTCGATTTGTTTGCGGTCGGTGATATCGCGCACATGCAGCAACAACGCCGGGCGCTCCCCGTACAAGATGTGGTTGACGCGAATGCCGACCGGGATGCGCTCGCCCCGGTGGTTGAGGTTGACGATCTCCGCGTCCTTGATCTGCCCGCTGACCATACGCGCAAAGCCGCGCCGGGCCAGTTCGCGTTTCTCGTGGGGGATCAACTCAAACACTTTTTTGCCGACCAGCACGTCGCGCGTCATGCCATGCAGCTGGCACGCGGCCGGGTTCACGTCGAGGATGGCGCCATCGTAGGCCTCGACAAAGATGGCGTCGGGCGAATTCTCGAACAGGATGCGCAGGCGCGTCTCGCGTTCGCGTAGCGCTTCTTCGGCGCGTTGCCGTTCGACCAGCGCGGTCTGGGTCTCTTTGAAGAGGCGCGCGTTTTCGAGCGAGACGGCGGCCTGCGCGGTGAGCGCCTCCACCAGTTGAATCTGCGAGGCCGTGAACTCGCGGCTGGCGCGCGTGTCGCCGATTTCGGCCAGCCCGACGACCTGCCCGCGCGCCGTGAGCGGCGTGAGCAGCAGCGAGCGGATATCCCACGCTTTGAGAATTTCCACTTCAGCGCTGTCGGCATTTGGATCATCCACCCGCACCACAGCAGTGCGCCGCCCGTTGAGCACCGTCGAGCGCAACGGATAGTGAGCGAGGTCGTAGGAGCCGTGCCGGGTGAGTGGAAAATATTGATCGCCTTGCAATTGCACTGTGTACTCAGTGACCACTCGATTGCGCTTGATGTCCCACGTGGAAAGCGCGCACAGGTCGGCGTCGGCCACACGCAACAGTTGCAGGCTGAAGAGTTCGGTGACGCGCTGCGGGTCGAGGGTGCTGGCCAGTGTGCGGCTCGACTCGTACATCGCGGCGAGTTCGCGCAATTGGCGTTGCGTTTGATCGAACAGCTCCGTGTTTTGAATGGCGATAGCGGCCTGCGCGGCGAAAGCCTGCGCCAGTTCGCCGTGACCTTGTGTGTAGTAGCCGGGTTGTTTCTTGCTCAGGTTGAGCAAGCCGATGACGCGGTCTTGCGCGATGAGCGGCACGCCGAGCCAGCAGCGCACCGCCGCCGTCTCGGGCAGATACTGCCAGCCCTGATACGCTTGTACGTCGGGGATGATGAACGGACGCTGATCACGCAGGACACGCTGGATGTGCGGCAGGGTATCAATTTGTAACAAGAACGTCCGCATTGGCTCGGTTTGGCGGCCGCGCCATGCGGCGATGCGGGTCCGGTCTTCGGTGATGAGCATGATCGAGGCGCGGTCGTAATCAACCACGCGGGAGAGTTGATCGAGGATCAGTTCGAGCAACTCCTCATCGCGCCCGCCGCTGGAGTTGAGGACGAGCGCCACTTCCTGCAGGGCCTCGGCCCGGTCACGCGCAGTGCGCTCGGTCTCGAAGAGGCGCGCGTTATCGAGCGCCACCGAGGCCAGGTCGGCAAAGCGTTCGAGCAATTGCAGGTCGGGCCGGCTGAACTTGCGCGCGCCGCGTTCAGCAGCCAGACCGATCACGCCCTCCACTTGCCCGCCCGCAGACTTGAACGGCGCCACTATCAGCGGGCCGATTTCCCCAGGCACCGCCTCGGGCAGCACCGCGCCATCATCCACCGCCGAGGACTGCCCGGTTTGCCAGACTCCGCCGATCACACCCTCGCCGAACTTTACGCGCGACGGGGCGGCTTCCATGAACAGCCCTAACTTCGCCCGGCACGCCATCTCGGTCTCATCCGGCTCGATGAGGTAGAGGAAGCCGTGATCGGCATCCAGCATCTGCGCCGCGCGATGGAGGATGTTTTCGAGCAACAACTCGCGGTCGAGGCGATGGACGAGTGCGAGAGCCGTATCCTGCAACGCCGAGAGGTGGATGTTCTGACGGCGCAGCGCTTCTTCCGCGCTCAGGCGTTCGCTGATCTCGCCCTGCAACTTTTGATTGGCGAATTGCAACGCCTCAGTCCGCTCGTGGACGCGACGCTCCAACTCGTTGATGCGATGATCATCGATGGATTTTTGGTCGTGTGTGAGGGCGTAAGCCAGGAAGCCGGGGAAGGCTAATAGCAATGGGAAGTACATGCTTGGCTCAAACGGTGCGCCGGGCGCAAAAGTGCTTTGCACGATCCACGCGAGCAACGGCGAGAACGAGAGCGCCGCGCCGCTTAGGGCGAGGTTGGCCTGCCAGCGCACCACAGAGTTGGTGGCGCGCGCCAGGCGATACAGCATACGGGCCAGAAAAAAAACCGCGCCCCCACCCGCCACGGCGTACGCCGCCTGCACATAGCCCAGATAGGCCCACGGATCGGCGCGGTTGTCGAGTTGGGCGATGACGAGGGCGCTGGCCGTCAGCCCCGGCACCACCGTCAACCAGCCGAGATGCGGATAATTCGCCGCGAAGCGGGTGCGCACGGGAAAGATAAGCCCCAGCAGAATCATCGCCCCGCCGGCCAACCCCAGCACGATAAAGAGCAGCGGCACGAAGCGCTGGCCGGTCGCAAAATCAAATGAGACGCTGAGCAATACCGCCGCCGTCCCACAAAAAACCGAGACCATCTGCCCGGAAAAGACCCGCGAGTGACGGACGAAGACCCACAGACCGATCAGCCAATAGGCAAAAGCGATGACGTAAGGCAATCCAAAGAAGCGTAGAAAATCCCACAGTGTGAGCGCTACCAGCGGTTGCACACTGACGCAGTACGTCTCGCCGGACTGCGCGAAGACACGATCACAGCGTGCGGTGTTGAAAGCCGGGTTGCGCTCGAAAGCAATCTGCACAATGGTCTGCTGGTTGCGCCGGTAGTTGAGGAGGTCTTCGTAAACGGCCTGGTCGGTGATCGGCTCGCGGTCAATCGCCACCAAACGATCAAACGCCTGCAAGCCGCCCGTCGTCAGCGCCCAATCACCGCCGACATTGCTGACGATGAAATGAGCGTTCACGAACACACCGGGGACGGGAACGCGTTGTATCCATTCGACGGCGCTGATCAGCACCACCAATAGAGCGACGCCGGCGAGGGCCAGGCTGATGCGCACGATGGGCCGCGTCCGCTGGGCGAGTTGATCGTCGGGAAAAGGGAGAGGCTGACCCATGCTGGGATTGAAGCGAATGCCTAGCGGCCGCGTCCCATGAGGATGTAGACCTGCTTCTCGCCAATCCCCTTGATGTGCGCTTTACCGGCGGCGCTAAATAGATATTGCTCGCGCAGAATCTGATAGGTCTCTTCGCTCACCAGGATGTTATCCGGCTGGGCCAGCGCCTCCAACCGGCTGGCGATGTTGACGGTATCGCCCCACAAGTCATAGGCGATGCGCTTCGTGCCGATGACGCCGGCCACCACCGGTCCGCTGTGGATGCCAAGGCGGAGCTTCATGAAGCTGCCGGTGGTGCGCATGTAGCTGGTCGTCATCGCGCGCATATCCAGCGCCATCTCAGCCACGGCCTGCGCGTGATCGGCGCGCGGCAGGTGCAGCCCGCCCACCAGCATGTAGGCATCGCCGACGGTCTTGATCTTTTCCAAACCGTAACGCGCAGCCAATTCGTCGAAGCGTGAAAAGAAGTCATTCAACAGGCGGATGACGTCCTGCGGGGCCATACGCGAGGCCAGCCGGGTGAAATCTACAATATCCGCGAAGAGCACGGTGACATCCGGGTAGCTGTCGGCCACGCCCTGGCCCTGCTTCAAGCGTTGCGCCACCGGCTCCGGAAAGACG
Organism: Anaerolineales bacterium; assembly: GCA_052387475.1. Lineage (GTDB taxonomy): Bacteria > Chloroflexota > Anaerolineae > Anaerolineales > UBA6663 > JANWXR01. The sequence goes on from JBQTJD010000543.1 coordinate 5,277, forward strand.
TTGAGCAGCAGCCGCTCCGATTTATCTTTTTCGATCTGCAACTCGCGCAGCGCCAAATCCAAATTGGCTTTGGCCTGACCCAACTCGGTATTGAGCCGCTTGCGCCGATCCATCTCCTGTTTCAACTTCAGGCTGGCGCGCACGCGGGCGAGCAATTCGACTTTGTTGAGCGGCTTGCTGATGTAATCGGTGGCGCCCGCCTCGAACGCCCGCTGTAGATAATCGAGCTCGGTGTTGGCCGTCACCATGATGATGGGGATGTCCTGCACCGTCGGATGCGCCTTGATGTGGCGACAGGCGGCGATCCCGTCAATTTCCGGCATGCTCAAATCCATCAGCACCAGATCGATGTCAGTGTCAATGTGATGACCATCGGGCGCGAGGCCCAGCGCCACGTAGGCCTTGACCGCCGACTCCACCGAGGTGATGTCGGTGTAGCGCTCCGACTTGAGCAACGACATCAGCAACAAGCGCTGCGTGCTCGAGTCATCGACAATCAAAATACTCATAGACTGGCCTCATCACTCCACAGGTAGATGCGATAGGAGAGCAGATCCCGTAGTTCTGTAGAGGGTTTCCAGTTGTATTTCCGGTTTGCGGGAGTCGAGCCTGCAGGCGGTTCCGGCTGACGGC
>JBQTJD010000544.1:0-2243 GCA_052387475.1 Anaerolineales bacterium
GACGCCGCGCCCGCGCAGCTCGCGAATGGAGGCCAACGCCTTCTTCACGGTCATACCCTGTTCCAGCGCAATCTGCGTCGCGCGCTGAATTACGGGGCCATCGGCCAGCGGGTCGCTGAACGGCAGACCGACTTCGATCAAATCCGCGCCGTTCTTCGCCAACGCTTCGATGACGTTCACCGAAACTTCCGGTGTCGGGAAGCCCAAGGGGAAGTAGGGCATGAAGGCGGGCTTGTGGGAAAAGGCAGCGTCAAGTCTTGTCATTGAGTGATTGTGTGATTGTGTGATTGAGTGATTGAGTTGCGCGGAAGCGCCGATCACCCAATCGACAAATCACTCAATCACCCAATTCCTTGATAATCGTATTGAGGTCTTTGTCCCCTCGCCCGCTCAGATTCACGATGATGATTTGCTCGCGGCTCATCGCCGGCGCGCGTTTGATGACTTCCGCGATGGAGTGGGCGGATTCGAGCGCGGGGATGATGCCCTCGACCCGGCAGAGCAGTTGCAGCGCGTCGAGCGCCTCGGCATCGGTGGCGTAGGTGTAAAACGCGCGCTCGGTGTCGCGCAGGTACGCGTGCTCCGGGCCGATGGCGGCGTAGTCGAGGCCGGCGCTGACCGAGTGCGTGTCGGCGATCTGCCCATCGTTATCCTGCAACACAAACGTGCGCGCGCCGTGGATGACGCCGATGCGGCCTTTGGCTGAGTCGCCAAAGCGCGCGGCGTGTTTGCCGGAAGCCACACCCTCGCCGCCAGCCTCTACGCCGATCAACTCCACGCTGTCATCCTCCAAAAACGGATGAAACAACCCAATCGAGTTCGAGCCGCCACCGACGCAGGCGATGCAGGCATCGGGCAACTGCCCGGCCTGCTCTAAAATTTGCGCCCGCGCTTCGCGGCCAATCACGGATTGAAAGTCGCGCACCATCGTCGGGTACGGGTGTGGGCCGAGGGCTGAGCCGAGCAAGTAGTGCGTGGTGCGTACATTCGTCACCCAATCGCGGATGGCTTCATTGATGGCGTCCTTGAGCGTCTGGGAGCCGCTGTCCACCGGGCGCACCTCCGCGCCGAGCAGTTTCATGCGAAAGACGTTGGGCTGCTGGCGCGCCATGTCCACCGTGCCCATATAGACGATGCACTCGAGGCCGAGCAGCGCAGCGACGGTGGCCGAGGCCACGCCGTGCTGGCCCGCGCCGGTCTCGGCCACGATACGCTTTTTGCGCATGCGTTCGACCAGCAGCCCTTGCCCGAGCGCGTTGTTGATTTTGTGCGCGCCAGTGTGCGCGAGGTCTTCACGCTTGAGATAAATCTGCGCGCCGCCGAGATAATCGCTTAATCGTTTCGCATATGTCAGCGGCGTGGGCCGGCCGATGTAGGTTTTGAGCAGGCGTTCGAGCTCGGCCACGAATTGCGGATCGTTGCGCGCTTCCACGTACGCGGCTTCGAGTTCATCAAGCGCGGGCATCAACGTCTCGGGCACGAACTGGCCGCCATACGGGCCGAACTTGTGGGGGAGTCTCGTGGTCATTGCGGTTTTGTTTCTTTGGCAGGGGAGCGGGTGAGCTTGGGTGCAGGGGTGGCTCTCACCCGCCCGCCTGCTCACCGGCTCCTTTCGCTCTCTCGACGAACAGTCTCACTTTGGAGTGGTCTTTCTTCCCCGGCGCAGCTTCCACACCGGAGGCCACATCCACGCCCCACGGTTGCACGCGCGCGATAGCGTCCGCCACGTTCTCGGGCGTGAGGCCACCAGCGAGCATCAGCGGGAAACGGGCGGCCAGCGCGTGCGCTGCGTCCCAATCGGTGATCTGGCCGGTGCCGCCGTAGTGTGTGGCCGAGTAGGCGTCAATCAATAAGGCGGGCGCATTCCCCTCTCCCGATGGGAGAGGGGGGCAACCAAAGGTTGCGCGGGGTGAGGGTTTGCGCGCCGCTGCGAATTCGCCGTGCCTCTCTCCGATGCCGCGAAAGGCTTTGAACGCGCGCCCGTTCAGCGCGGTCACTGTCTCCGGTGACTCTTCGCCATGCAATTGCGCCAGGTCGAGTCCGCACTGCGTCATGACTTGCCGAACGTGCTCGGGCGACTCGTTGACGAAGATGCCGACGGTGCGGATTGCGGATGGCAGATGGCGGATGGCGGATTGAATATCAGCGCAACGTTCGGGCGTGAGGTAGCGCGGGCTTTTGGGATAGAAATTGAAGCCTAAATAATCCGCGCCGGCATTGATGGCCGCAAGCGCATCCTCTAA
>JBQTJD010000545.1:0-2770 GCA_052387475.1 Anaerolineales bacterium
AGCGCTGTCGGCCTCGTCACGCCCAACGCAAACGGCGAGTACGAGCCGCGCCTCGCGGCTGCCTTGCCCACTCTCTCTGACGACAAGTTGACGGTGACGTGGAAGTTGCGCCCTGGTCTCAAATGGAGCGATGGTCAGCCGCTGACCTCCGATGATGTGAAGTTTACGTGGGAAGCGGTGAACAATCCTGACAGCGGCGCCTTCGCCGAGATCGGCGGCTTTGCGCAAATCACCGCCATCGAAACGCCCGATGCCGAGACCGCCATCATCCAATACTCTGAGCCGTATGTTGGCTACGTCGGCCAGTTCGCGGCGGCGCTGTTGCCGCGCCACGCCACTGGCGACCCCGCCAAAATGGGCGAGTGGGAGTGGAACCGGCAGCCGGTGGTGGCCGGGCCGTTCGTCGTCAGCGAGTGGAAGTCTGGCGAGAGCATCACGCTGGACCGCAATCCCAATTACTACGAAGACGGCAAGCCCTATCTGGACAAGCTCATCTTCCGCGTCATCCCCGAACCGGCGGCGCAGACGGCAGTGATGAAGCAGGGCGATGCGCAGGTGCAACTCTGGCCGGGCGAGGACAAGGCCGACTGGGATAAGTTGATGGAGGGCAAGGCCGCGCAGCAACTCGTGCCGGGCATCTGGAATATGGCGATTGATTTCAATCTGAGCCAGCCGGGCGATAAAGACCCGAGCGCTTCCGCCCCGCACCCCATCCTCGGCGACATCCGCGTGCGGCAGGCGATTGCGCACGCCATTGACTACGACACGCTGGTGCGCGATGTGATGCGCGGGCAGGTGAAGCCTTCCACGAATCCGTTTGCCTACGGCTGGTACGAGTGCGCGGTGGAACGCAAGTATGGTTACGATGTGGAGAAGGCGAAGCAGTTGTTGACCGAAGCCGGATGGGTCGAAGGCGCCGACGGCATCCGCGTTGCGAAGGGCGCACAATTCGCACCCGATGGCACGCGGCTGTCGCTGGAGTTACAGGGCTACACCAACTTCGAGCCGCTCCAGCGCACCGAGGAGTTCATCGTCGAGAATCTCAAGGCCGTCGGCATCGAGGCCCGGATTCAAAACTACGACTTCTCCATCATCTTCGGCTCGTATTCTGATGGCTCGCCGCGCATGATCGGCGATTACGACATGCTGATCTACGACCGCGGCTTCGGGTTGGAGCCGCAGGGCGAAGTGGCGAATAACTGGCTCTCCACCGCCATCCCCAGCGCGGAGAATGTGGACGGCGGCAACATCTTCCGTTGGGCCGATCCGCAGGCGGATGAGGCCATCAACGCCGCCGGCGCGACGTTCGATCAGGCCGCGCGCAAGCAGGCGCTGTGCCAGTTGGGCGAGCGCATCGCGACGGAACTGCCGCAAATCTACATTTATCTGTTTCAGGATGGCTACGGCTTCAACAGCGCGGTACAGGGGTACGAGGTCAGCACGTGGGGGAGCATGAGTTGGGACGCGCAGAATTGGTGGCTGGAGCCGTAACAACTTTGCCCAGTGACTGTCACCTAATGGCATAAAAAAGAGACGGCCCACCGGGCCGTCTCTACGTTTTTTTTCAGCGCTCTCCGCGTTCTCTGCGGTTCAAGCTTTAGGCCAGCTTGCCTTTGTAAATTTTGATCATATCGCCCAGCAGTTTGAGGGCGTCTTCGCGCGGGCGCTGAAAGGCGTTGCGGCCGAGGATCGAGCCGAAGCCGCCGCCGTCGCGGATGGCGCGCGCTTCATCCAGCACGGCGTTGGCATCTTCCTTGGCCGCGCCACCAGAGAAGATGACGACACGCCGGCCGTTGAACGCCGATTGCACCATGTGCCGCACGCGCTCGGCCAACGTGCTGACGGGGATGTTGTACTTCTCGTAGGCCTTCTGGGCCTCGGGCTGTTCGATGTGCTCGGTGGAGAGTTTGATCTTGATGATGTGTGCGCCGAGTTGCGCGGCGATTTGCGCTGCGTACGCGGTGACATCGACGCCGGTCTCACCGGCCTTGCTCAACCCGCCGCCGCGCGGATATGCCCACGTCACCATCACCAGCCCGGCCTGTTTGGCCTCCAGCGTCAGCTTCTGCAATTGCTCGTACTGCAAACGCCGATCCAGCGTGCCGGGGTAAATGGTGTAGCCGATGGCCACACACCCAAGCCGTAGCGCATCTTCCACGCTGGCCGTGATCGCGCCCAGCGGGTCTTTCTCGTCTTGCAATACGTCGTGATTGTTGAGTTTGAGGATGAGGGGGATTTCGCCGGCGTAGTCGGCGGCCACGACCTCGAGGAAGCCGAGCGGCGCGGCGTAAGCGTTGCAGCCCGACTCAATCGCCAGTTCGATATGGTAGCGCGGATCGTACCCGGCCGGGTTGGCGGCAAAACTGCGCGCCGGGCCGTGCTCAAAACCCTGATCCACCGGCAGGATGACGAGCTTGCCCGTGCCTGCCAGATCGCCGGAGTTGAGCAGCCGGGCCAGATTGGTCAGCGTGCCCGGGTTATCGCTGCGATACCACGAGAGAATTTCTTTGACTCGTTTGCTTGCCATTGAGTGGACTCCTGTGAGTGGAAATCTGAGAAACAGCCGGAGCAAGTATAACTCGCTCGATGTTTCGCGCAAAGACGTAAAAGACGATACCGCGACGATTATTTTCGCCGCACACGTAACACCGCGATTTTGGTGGCGTGGTTGAACGGCGCCGGGTCGGCGGGCAGGGCGCGCGTCAGTTCGTAGCCGATGCAGTCTTGTGGCGCGGGGATGAACTGCTCGATGGAAAGGTAGCCGTCGGCG
>JBQTJD010000546.1:0-2760 GCA_052387475.1 Anaerolineales bacterium
ATTTCGCGCAGTGGGTGACGCCCGGGTCCGTGCGCGTGGACGTGACGGGACAGTGGAGTGGGAACGCGCTGGCATTCGAAACTCCGGAAGGAGCAACGGTCCTGGTCTGCGCCAACCCGTTCACGGACTCGGTTGAGCTCGTCGTGGAGGTGGCTGGCGAGCGGTGCGGGCTGACTCTGGAAGCTCAATCGTTCAACACACTGGTGGTTAATCATTAAATTGGGGTGCAACGATGACGATGGCGCTTTCCACAGATGAGGCTGTGACGGTCGTGGACTTGCGAACGGAAGATTTGCTCGCGCGGATGACGTTGGAGCAGAAGATCCACCTGCTCCACGGCCATGTACCGTTGGCCTACACTGTGCCGCCGATCCCGCAACTGGGCATCCCGACATTGAAGATGACCGATGGGCCAGCGGGGGTGAACCTGACGTTGGGCGAGAGTGCGGCGCGAGCGACAGCACTGCCGATGCCAGTGGCGGTGGCCGCGACGTGGAATCCTGCCATCGCCGCGCGACAGGGCGAGTTGCTCGCGAGAGAGCTGCTCAGCCACGGCTATAACGTCCTGCTTGCGCCGAACGTTGACGTTGTGCGCCAACCGTGGTGGGGGCGCGCGGCAGAGCAGTTCGGTGAAGACCCTTTGCTCATCACGCAAATGGCCGCGGCCTTCATCCGAGCAGTGCAATCTTATCCCGTTATCGCCTGCGCCAAGCACTTCATCCTGTATAACCAAGAGACCAACCGGATGTCTGGCGCAAACTCCGTCGCCGATGAGCGGGCGCTCCACGAAATTCACCTGTTGCCCTTCGCGGCGGCGGTGCAGGCCGGCGTCGGCTCCGTGATGAGTTCGTTCAACAACATCAACCACATCCCCGCCAGCGAACATCGGAATTTACTCACGGAGGTGCTTAAAGATGAATTGGGATTCGAGGGTTGGGTGATGAGCGACTATGGCTCCACCGCCAGCACCGTGGCATCGGCCAATGCGGGTTTTGATCAGGAGATGCCGGGCGCGGCGGGTGGCGCGGGCTATGGTGAGGCCGGCTACTCCCACTTCGGCGGCCCGTTGTTGGACGCTGTTCGTTCGGGGCAGGTGAGCGTTTCCATCATAGACGACAAAGTGCGCCGTATCCTGCGCCAGATGTTTGCTCGCGGGCTATTCGACCAATCATCCGTGGTACGCGGGTTTTCTGAGACGGAACATGCACTCACCGCGCGCCAAATCGCCACCGAGACCATCACCCTGCTGAAAAACGAAGGCGAACTGTTACCACTGTCCTCCGTGAGTGTCCGCTCGATTGCCGTCATCGGCGGTGACGCCGACCATCGGGCCGCAACGGGCGGCGCGTCTTTCGTTTCCACGCCGACGCACATCACAACCTTTTTGGCTGGACTGAAAACGCGGGCTGCCCGTGATGGCATTCAGGTGCGCTATGCGCCGGGAACTGATCCGGTTGGCCCAACCTCCATGTTGCCCGGCCCGGCAGCTGTGCCTTCATCGGTGCTCACGCCAACAGTGGCCGGACCTGGCGAGCACGGCCTCAAAGCCGAGTACTGGCCGAACACCACATTCTCCGGGCCGCCAGTCTTGACCCGCACTGACGCACAAGTTAATCTGCATTTGGGGTTCATGTCCCAACTCTTCAACACCTCAGCAGTGCCACCGCCGCCAGGAAATATGGGAGACGAGCTTTCGGCCCGCTGGACGGGCACGATTACGGCGCCTCAAACAGGCGAGTATCGCCTCACGTTGGCGAGCATGGGTTCGGCCCGGCTCTGGCTTAACGGCCAACTGTTGATTGATGCGGTTGAGCCGCATCCGATGCGCGTGGATTGGTCTCCGCCCTTGCAGTGGGAAAGCGGTCAACCACACACGCTTCAAATTGAGTTTACCTCCACCGCCCACGCCAATTGGGTCGAGCTGGGCGATATCCAGCTCGGCTGGACACATCCCGACGAGGCCTATTCGCCCGCGATGCAAAATGCCGTCGCCCTCGCCCGCCAGACCGATGTGGCGGTGGTATTCGTGCGTGTCTTTGAATCCGAACAACGCGACCGGGCCTCGCTCGCCTTGCCAAACGATCAGGCTCAACTCATCCACGCCGTTGCCGCGGCCAACCCGCGCACGGTTGTGGTATTGTCCTGCGGTGGCCCCGTCACGATGCCATGGATAGATCAAGTCCCAGCCATAGTGAACGCTTACTATGCCGGCCAGGAACAGGGCGCGGCTGTTGCCGATGTCCTGTTCGGCGATGTCAACCCCTCCGGCAAATTGCCCATCACTTTCCCCCGGAGTGAGGCGGATGTGCCAGTAGCCGACCCTTGCCAGCACGCTTCGGAGCGAACAACGATATACTCGGAAGGCATCTTCGTTGGCTATCGCGCTTATGATCAAAACAACCTGGAGCCGCTTTTCCCCTTTGGGCACGGGTTGTCCTATACTACCTTCGCTTACAGCAACCTCCGCCTCAGCACGCATACCGTCTCGGCCAATGAACGCTTGACCCTCCACGTTGAAATCACCAATACCGGGCGCCGGGCAGGCCAGGAAGTTGTGCAACTCTATCTCCGCGATTTGGAGGCCGGCCTACCGCGTCCGCCGAAGGAACTGAAAGGTTTTACGAAAGTGGCGCTCACTCCGGGTGAATCCAAAACGGTAACCCTCAGCCTGGATTGCCCCTCACTCGCGAATTGGGATAATGTGAAACACAGTTGGGTTGCTGAAGCGGGCATGTTCGAGGTGCTGATCGGCAGTTCGTC
>JBQTJD010000547.1:0-4758 GCA_052387475.1 Anaerolineales bacterium
ACAAAGGCCAGCAGCGCCGCAATCGCGCCGCCGGTGGCAGTGATGAGATGTTGAAAGTCGAGTTGATGATACGGCCCGGCCAGCGTGGGCGGGAGCACGGCGGCGCCGAACGCGACCACCGCGCCGAGCAGCACGAAGATGCTATAGGCCCAACCGGGTGAGCGCGCCAGCAACTTTTTGAAATGTACGCGCAGCAAATTCCATACACCCAGCCACACCGCGACTGCGGCGAGCACACTGCCCCAGGCGATAAGTTGCAGCCGCAGCGCCAGCAATCCCACACCGGCCTCGAGCAAAAAGTAACCGGCCAGTGTGATGAGGCCGACCGCCACCGCGATGGAGGTGAGCACGACGTTGAGGAAACGAATGCGCGGCATCTTCATGGCAACAGGCCGAGCGTCCTGGCGAGCGCTCCACCGACAATGACGGCGACGAGCAGCCAGCGAATAATGTCCTGCGCTTGCAGGCTGGCGACATGCGCGTCCTCGCGGCTGAGGTACGCGCCGGTGGCATACACATCCTCGCCGATGAGCGAGTGGTCGGCAGCGGCAAACAGCGCGGCCTGCGCGGCGACGTTATCGGTGCCGGCGAGGGTGGTGGCCCCGGCGCGACGACCGGCTTCCGCCAGCAACACACTCTCTGCGCCCACCGGCCCGATGAGGACGTTGCCGCTCACGGCTTCATCGCTCACTAGCGTCGTCATCGCCGCGCCAAATGAGGCCGGCGAAAGAGCAGCCACGCGCGCCACATCGCCCTCGTAACGGTCGGCGGCGTTCTGCTCCACGTACACGCTCTTCATCACATCCTCGGCCAACAGCATCGCCGCGCCATCAGTCGTGGTGACGAGCGGGGCTTTATCGCTCACCACGGCAACGGCGGCGATCTGGCTGGCGGCCGTCAACCCGGCTAGCACTGTGGCCGTATCGCTCTGTCCCAGCGCGCCGTTACCGAGCGAGAGATGCAGCCGTTTGCCCGACTCGACCGCTGCGCCCACCATGCCCGGCAGGCTTTGCAGCGCATCCACCTCACGCAAGGCGACGTTGCGCGCGCCGCGCTGGCGCACGAGGAAATTCAGGCTGACGATCAAAACGATAAAGAGGAAGAGAAACCCGAGCGGGAGCAGCGTCATGCGTGACCGTCCTCACTTACGTGAGGGCCCTCATACATGAGGCCCTCACTCAATGCGCGGGCCAGCGCCAGCGCCTCAGTGGGGTCTTCGAGCGCGTTGGCAAAGGCCTCGATGCTTTCCGGCGCGGCGAACAAACTGAGCACCGGCGCGGAAAAGTGCACGGCCTGTGCGCCCAGCCAACCCATCGGCCCCACATTCTCGAGCAGCCCGGCGGCGAAATCGCCCAGGCCAATGGCCCGCAGGTGCTGTACCAGCACAGCAGTGGGTGTTTCGGATGACATAGTTGGCGAGTGTAGCACAGAAGTTTTCTCAGGGCGAACAAGCGCAACGGATTTTGGCAGCGGATGCCGACAAAGGATGTCGGCAGCGGATAACTTAACGTCTGGGCCGCCTGCATGCCGCTGGCCGCATCGTCCGCTGTCCACTCCTATCCGCTGCGGGCCAAATCCGTTAATGCAAGGCCTGTGCCATCGCGCGGGATTGTACTTCCGGCGATTCGGAGGGTCAAGCAAAGTTGGAAGCAACGCATGTTTAAAGTAAAGTTATGGGAAAATCCCGCTGCCAATATTTGCACACGGATTGGTCGGATAGCATGGAAGCTGCACAATCACCTCCGTGCCATCCGTGTTGCTCCGTGAAATCCGTGTACGGGAGCCGCCATGCACAAACATCTCCTCATCTTCAACCCCAACTCCGACCGGGGGCGCTCCGGCCAAAGGGCCGCCGACTTGCGGGCGATGGTGGAGACGCTCGGCGGCGCGGATTGGCGCGGCACGGAGTATCCCGACCACGCCTCCGAGATTGCCGCGCAAGCCGGCGGCTACGACACCGTGGTCGCGCTCGGTGGGGATGGGACGGTGCACGAGGTGGTGAACGGGCTGATGCAGATCTCGGCGGAACAGCGGCCCAAACTCGGCGTGGTGCCCATCGGTTCGGGCAATGATTTTGCGTACGCTGCCGGTGTGCCGCTCGACAACGCGCAGGAGGCCATGCGGCGCGCCCTCACCGGCGCGGCGCGCGCGGTGGATATCGGCCTCATCCAAGACGGCACGGGGCGCAGCGAGTATTTCGACAACACCGTCGGCCTCGGCTTCGACGGCGCCATCAATATCCGCAGCCGCGCCATCACATATCTGTACGGCTTCCCGATGTATCTCACCGCCGTCATCCAATCCATCATTCTAAACTTTGAAGCGCCCCGCTTGAAGGTGCAATACGACGGCGGCACGCTCGACCAGAACATCATGATGATGACGATCGGCAACGGACCGCGCGAGGGCGGCGGCTTCATGACCACGCCCATGTCGAAGTTGGACGATGGCATCTTTGATTTTCTTTTCATTCACCAACTCTCGCGCCTGCGGCTGTTGCAACTGTTGCCGAAAGTGATGAACGCCACGCACGTCGGCGAACCGGATGTCACCATCCTGCAAACCACGCACCTCGTCATCGAGTCCGACCGCGCCCTGCCCATCCACATCGACGGCGAACTGTTCGCCCCGTACGAAGCCGATGTGCGGCACATCGAAATCTCGATGCATCCGAAAGCGATTCAAGTCGTTGTGTGAGTTCCGGAGTTCCTTCAGTTCCCGCGCTGAAGGAACTCATGGAACTGAAGGAACTCATGCCCCCCCTCGAACGCCTGCTCGTCGATTACGACCTCGGCCTGTTGCGCATCATCGCCGAGTTGTGGGGCGTGGAATTGGGCGCGCCCACTCAACGCGAGGCCGTGACACAATTGACGGCGCTGCTGCTCGAGCCGGAACGCGTGTCGGTGATGGTGGACTCGTTGCCGGCGGAAGCGAAGACCGCGCTGGAAGCCGTGCGCCACGCCGGTGGTCGATTGCCGCTGGCGAACTTTAGCCGCACGCACGGCGAGGTGCGCGCGATGGGCACCGCGCGCCGCGACCGTGAGCGCCCGTGGGCCAATGCCCCCTCCCCAGCGGAAGTGCTGTGGTATCGCGCCCTCACCGGCCACGCGTTTTTCGAAAGCGAGCGCGGCCCGCAGGAATTCGTCTTCATCCCCGAAGATGTATTGAAGTTGTTGCCCGAGGCTAACACCCCGCCACCGCCACCACCGCCCGGCCACCCGGTCGAGGCCTATGAAGTTTTCACCCCCGCCGAAACGCTCGTCGCCGATGACGTGACCACGCTGCTGGCCTTCGCGCAGAGCGTGCCACTGAAACTCGAAAGCGGCACGACCACGACGAAAGTACCCGGAACGGTGCGCCGCTTTCTGCGCGAGCCGCTCGCGCTGGATTTGTGTTTCCAGCTCGCGCTACATCTCGAACTGCTGCACGAAACCCCGCTCAAGCCCAACCCGGCCGCCGCGCGCGCCTTCCTCGAGCAAAGCCACTGGGCGCAAACCCGCGCGTTGGCCGAGGCCTGGCGCACTTCGGAAGATTGGAACGATTTGCTCCGCATGCCGGGCTTGATCTTTGAGGGAAAAAACTGGCGCAACGATCCGGTGAGCACGCGCGCGACATTGCTACAACTCCTCGCCGCAGTTCCACTCGGACAGTGGTGGTCGCTGGCGTCGTTCGTCGCGGCAGTGAAGGAGCGCGCGCCGGATTTTCAGCGGCCCGCCGGTGATTTCGACTCGTGGTACATCCGCGATGCGACGACGAAGCGTTACCTGCGCGGCTTCGAGAACTGGGAACGCGTCGATGGCGCGCTGGTGCGCTGGATCATCCTCGGGCCGTTGCACTGGCTGGGGCTGGTGGATGTGTCGTTGAACAAAGCCGAATGGGAGCAGGATGCCTTTCGCATCACCCCGCACGGCGCCGCTTTCCTCGGTTCCCAACGCACACCGCCCGCCGCAGACAAAGCGGCCTCCGCCCGGATTCGCATCGGCGCGAACGGCATCGTGCGCGTGCCCGTGTCGGCCAACCCCTACATCCGCTTCCGCGTGGCGCGCATCACCAAATGGATGACGCTCGAGGAGGACGAGTATCTCTATCGCCTCACACCGGCGTCGTTGCGGCGCGCGGATAAGCAGGGCGTGGCATTGGGCCGCATCACCGATTTTCTGCGCAGCGTGGCGGATGAGCCCGGCCTGCCGCCCTCGCTGCTGGGCGCGATGCAACGCTGGGCGCGCAACGGCGCGGAGGCGATGGTGAAGGAAACGGCGGTGCTTAAACTCATCAACGCTGAATTGTTGGAGACGCTGCAACGCACGCCCAAAATCAAAGACCTGCTCGGCCAAACGCTCGGCCCCACCACAGTGGAGGTCCGGCGCGATGACGCCGACCGGCTACGCAACCTGTTGACCGAGTTGGGCATCCTCGCTGATTGACGATGGACGAAAGCCGACAGACGAAAGCAAACGCCTCTACTTTCGTCCTCCGTCCTTCATCTGTCGTCAGATTTACATGACCGACCCCCTCACCCGCCTCACCGATGCTTTTCAATCTGCCTATGGCGCCGAGCCAGCCTTCATCGCCCGCGCGCCGGGCCGGGTGAATTTGCTGGGCGAGCATGTGGATTACAACGATGGCTGGGTGATGCCTATCGCCATTGATCGCGCCGCGTATGTGGCCGCGCGCCATGTGAAGAGCGCGCACGTCACGGTGCACGCCCTCGACGTGCGCGATCAAACCACGTTTACGCTCTCTCAACTTGAAGCGAAG
>JBQTJD010000548.1:0-2270 GCA_052387475.1 Anaerolineales bacterium
CAGCGCACATCACGCCCCAGGCTTATATCCTTGATGATGGACGATTGACGAGCGCCGACGGCGGACAACGTTCAGCCAATGCCGCTCAGTATTCGTCCGTTCGCGGCACGGAGGCTTGCGGTATGGAAGCCGCCATCTGGTGCCCGTACGGCGTGGACGGCGAATACCCGCCCGACCAGCGCGCCGAGGACGGCCGCTCGCTGTGCTTCATCTCTGCGCCGCTTACCGAACGCATGGAAACCCTGGGCTTCCCGGAAGTCACACTCATCGTCGCCTCCGATCAACCCAACGCGCTGTTGGCCGTGCGCCTGTGCGATGTGTCGCCGGATGGTTCGTCGCTGCTCGTCAGCCGAGGGCTGCTCAACCTCACCCATCGCGAGAGCCACGAGTTTCCAACCCCTCTTGAGCCGGGGTGGCAGTACACCGTCACCGTTCGGCTCAACGCCATCAGTCATGCGATCCCGGTGGGTCATCGTTGGCGTGTGGCGATCTCACCCACCTACTGGCCGCATGCCTGGCCCTCGCCCACACCCGTAACCTTGAGCGTGTTCAGCGGCACCCTCTCCCTGCCGGTACGCGCGCCGCGAAGCGGCGACCTGCCGCCCTTTGGTCCATCGGAAGTATCCGCGCCGCTGGAGATTGAACGCATTCGCAGCCGCACACGCGAACGCACCACCCGCCACGATGTGGCGCGCGGCCTGTATGAGATCGTTGATCCGATGGATCACGGCCATTTGCGGCTCAAGGCCAGCGGCGTGGAGCATGGCCGTATCAATCAGACGACGTTCCGCATCGTCGAGGGCGACCCGCTCTCCGCCGAGGTGACGTGCGAGTGGACGATTCATATTGGGCGCAAAGAGTGGCAGACACGCGTGGAGACGAAGAGCGTGATGACCGCTGACGCCAGCCACTTCCGCGTGACCAACGTGCTGGACGCGTACGAAGGCAATGTGCGCGTGTTTGGCAAAACGTGGAATTTCAACGTGCCACGCGATCTGGTATGAGCCTGATTCGTGCAGGCCTCATCGGCGCCGGTTACATTGCGGAGGCGCACGCGCGCGGGTATGCCGCTCAGCCGGGCGTACGGGTAACGGCTGTGATGAGCCGGAGCCTCGAGCGCGCGGCCTCACTCGCCGAACGCTACGGCGCTCGGGCCGTCACCGACCTAGACGAATTGCTGCGGGTCGTGGATGTGGTGAGCGTTTGCACCCCGACTCCATCACACGCCGCGTTCACCGTTGCCGCCCTGCGCGCGGGCAAACACGTATTGTGCGAAAAACCCATCGCCCGCTCAATTGCCGAAGCAGAGGCAATAGTGCAGGCCGCGCACGAGGCCGGTACGAAACTCATGCTCGCCCACGTCGCGCGCTATGAAGTGGATCATCGCAGAGCGAAAGAGGTGCTGGACCGGGGCGACCTCGGCCGGCTTTGTATGGCCTCGCAATCGCTGTGCGGCCCCGCGCCTGATTGGAGCCGCGACGGCTGGATGCTGGACGCGGCGCAGAGCGGCGGCCCGCTGCTCGATCTCGCCATCCACAGCTTCGATTACTTGCTGTGGCTGTTCGATGAACCGGCGACGCGTGTATATGCCAGCGGCGATGACCGTTATGCGCAAGTGAGCGTGCGGTTCGCGGGTGATGGCCTGGGGTTGATCGAGACCAGTTGGGCGCATCCGCGAGCACAGGGCTTGCTGGCGCGCACCGAGCTGACCGGCACGCGCGGGCGATTGAGTTGGGATTACGACGGCATCGCCTCCATGCAAACGATTACGGACACAACGGGACGGACACAACGGCTGATGGTCGGTGAAGACTCATTCATCACACAGGCTGCCGAATTCATTCGCTGCGTGCAAGACGCAAGCGCGCCGCCGATCTCCGGCGCAGCGGGGCTGGCGGCGCTCCGCGTCGCGCTCGCGGCGTTGGAGTCGTTGCGCACCGGCCAGGCCATTGACCCGCGGACTGTGAATTAGCGCAGATAGCAAGTTTGATTCTATTCGAAATACAGGCTAGACCGACGCGGTCTGTCAAAATACCTGAAAGCTTCGGTCAATTCGTCAGACCGCGTCAATCTACAGCTTACTTTGGATAGAGTCTATTGATTTACGGCTTTTCACTTTATTTTCGCCCGAAATTCGGTACACCTATGATCAGGCGATTCGTGTCGTTTGATGCTGATACATAGGCATAGACCCACATGAAAGGTCGTTGTGTTAAGGTTGCGACCATAGGGGTATTTTGGCGCTCGAATCCGACTGCTTCGCGACGTAA
>JBQTJD010000549.1:0-7280 GCA_052387475.1 Anaerolineales bacterium
TACGATGGCGACACGCCGCAACACCAGCGCAGCGCCATCCGAAAAGCCGTTGGGGTGTTGATCTCAAATCCCGATATGCTGCACGCCGGCATCCTGCCGCATCACACCAAATGGGCGGAGTGGTTCAGCCATTTGCGCTACGTGGTGATTGACGAGTTGCACGTGTATCGCGGCGTCTTTGGCTCGCACCTCGCCAATGTGTTGCGGCGGCTCAAACGCATCTGCGCCTTTTACGGCTCACAGCCGCAGTTCATCTGCGCCTCGGCCACGATTGCCAACCCGAAAGAATTGGCCGAGACATTAATCGAAGCACCCGTGACGCTGGTGGATGAGGATGGTTCGCCGCGCGCGGAAAAACACGTCATCGTCTACAACCCGCCGATGCTCGACGAGGCCATCGGGATGCGGCGCTCGTATTTACTCGAAGCGCAACGTGTGACAGCCGAGTTCCTCACCGACGACGTGCAGACCGCGTTGTTCGCGCGCTCGCGCAACGCCACTGAGATTCTATTAGGCTACGTTCGGGACGTTGAGCAACGCGCGGGCCGCGATCCGCAAACCATTCGCGGCTACCGTGGCGGCTACCTCCCCCTCGAACGGCGCGAGATTGAGCACGGCTTGCGTGAGGGCACGGTACGCGGCGTAGTCGCGACGAATGCGCTCGAACTGGGTGTGGATATTGGGCAACTCGGCGCTGTGGTGATGGCGGGCTATCCAGGCACTATCGCTTCGGCGTGGCAACAGGCGGGTCGCGCGGGTCGCCGCTCCGATACGAGTGCCGTCGTGCTCGTCGCCTCCGCTGCCCCGCTCGATCAATTCATCGCCACCCATCCGCGCTATCTCTTCGAACGCTCGCCCGAGCATGCCCTCATCAACCCCGACAACCTCGGCCTGCTCGCCAACCATCTGCGCTGTGCGGTCTTCGAGTTGCCGTTCGCGCCGGGCGAGTCGTTCGGGCGTTTTCCGGATTTGGCCACGCTGCTTGACGCGCTCGCTCACGAGGGCGAAGTGATCGAGGGCAACGGCACATACCGTTGGGTGGGCGCCGCCTATCCCGCCGAGAGCGTTTCGCTGCGGTCGGCGACCAACGACCGCATCATCATTCAAGCGCAAGCGGATGAGGACACGCGGCCACAGGTCATTGGCGAAGTGGATCGGGTTACCGCGCCGGTGCGCGTCCATGTGGGGGCAGTCTATCTGCACGAAGGCCGGCAATATCTCGTCACCCGACTCGATTGGGAGAACGGCCTCGCCACCGCGCAACCGACCGAAGTCGATTACTTCACCGAAGCGAGCGAGTCGGTTGAGATCACTGTCGTCGGTATCACAGACGCAAGTGAAGCAATGGAAACGCCAGTCGCAGCCGGAGGGCAGGTGAGCGGGGGAGCGGGTGCGCAAACGCATCACGTTTCACGTTTCACGCCTTCACATGCCTATGGCGAGTTGCTCCTCACCGCCCAAGCCGCCTCGTACCGGCAGGTGCGACGCTACACACACGAGACATTGGGCTACGGCGAAATCACGTTGCCGTCGCGCGAGTTTCAAACCACTGGCTACTGGTTTTGGTTCCCGCCCGAGCTTGCTCAGGCATTGGCACTGGAAGGCATTTTACTCGGGTCAAACAACTACGGCCCCAATTGGGAACAGCAACGCAACGCGGCGCGCGCGCGCGATGGCTTCAAGTGCCGCCAGTGCGGCAAGCCAGAGTCTCCCTCCCCTGTCGCGAGCATTTCCGCGACGGGGGAGGGCCGGGGAGGGGGTCGCCAGCACGATGTGCATCACAACGTCCCCTTCCGAACCTTCGGCTACCTCCCTGGCGTGAACGAGCATTACCGGCAGGCCAACGCGCTGGAGAATCTGATCACGCTCTGCCCGACGTGCCATCAACGGGTGGAGGCGGCGCGCGGCACGCAGACCGCGCTGGGCGGGTTAGCGAATGCGTTGAGCAACGTCGCGCCGTTGTTCCTCATGTGCGACCCACGCGATCTCGGCGTGCAGGCGGAGCCGCGCAGCAAAGAAACGCGCGCACCGACGATCACGATTTACGACCGCGTGCCGGAGGGCCTCGGCCTCGCCGAGCGACTGTATGAATTGCGGGGTGAGCTACTGCGCGGCGCGCTGGAACTTGTGGCGCAGTGCCCATGCCGCGAGGGCTGCCCGGCGTGTGTCGGCCCAGTCAGCTTAGAGGAAATCAACGTGAAGGCCTTGACGCGCCAACTGGCCGAGCGGTTGACTGCTTAGTAGAGCGCAGCTTATACTTTCTGACAGTAAGGAGACAAAATGATGGATGCGTCGGCTAATGCGAATGACAGACTGGTATTGACGTTTACGGGCGATGATCTCGTTATCCCGCATGCAAAGCTTGAAGAGCTTGGAGTGAAGCCAGGAGAACGGGTGACACTGGAAATCAAGCCAAAGATCAGGCTCAAGCGCCGCGAGTTCGCGCCCGGAGAAAGGGAGAGGCTTGAAAAAATTCTGGACGAACTGGCGGGAAGCTGGACTGACGAGGACGTGGAAGCGTTCTATCGCAACCGTGAAGAAATGTGGTCCACATGGACTCCCCGCGATTGGTCATAGATACGAACATCATCATTGATTACTTGAGAAGCCGTCAGCGTCTGGTTCGACGGATCGTCTCGATCTACGAGTGCTCGGTTACAGTTATCACAGTTTATGAGCTTCAGGCCGTCGCCCAGCTTTCATCCGGGCAAGCCTCCCTGCTTCATTCGTTGTTCGAAAATGTTGGCATCCTGGCGCTGGATAGCCTCAGCGCCGAAAGCTCCGCTCGCATCTATCGGGCCCTATCAGCTCGCGGTCAACATATTGGCTTGCCCGATACTTTCATCGCGGGTATTTGTTTGGCTCACAATCTCCCCCTTTTGACCCGTAACGCCGAACACTTCAAACGTGTGGATGGTTTGCAGGTCGTTACGCCCGACGAACTTAATGCTCTGATCACCTCTGAATAGGGCTACATCTTCATACCCGTGACAACTCATCTCATTCCTCTCGGCAAAGTCGTTCGGTTGCAGATTCAACGCGCTTCGCTCAAAGTCGGCGAGAAGCCCAATCGTGTCTATGATCCCGCGCCGTTGCTCGCCGTGGAGACGCTCACCTTCACGCCCACCGGCGCGGAAGCCCGCCTGCCCGACGGCGCGGTGCTGCTCGACGTGCACAACGCGCGGCATCCTGAGACAAAGAACAACGAGAACGAAAACGCGCTCTCGGTCGGCTTCACGCATCATTACGAGTTGATACGCAAACAGTTCGGCGAACACGTGCTCTTCGGCTGCGGCGGCGAGAACATCATCGTCGAGACCGACCGGCGCGTAGAACTGAACGAAGTGATGCGCGGGCTGGTGATTGAAAAAGCCGACGGCAGCCGGGTGTCGCTGACTAACATCTTTGTGGCGGAGCCGTGCCGCCCGTTTGCCGGCTATTTGTTGGGCAGACTCGTGGACGGCGACACGCTCAAGCGCAGCGTGCAGTTCCTGCAAAATGGGATGCGCGGCTACTACCTGCGGCTGGCGCAAACGGAACCGGTAAACGTGGCGGTGGGGGATGTGCTGCTGGCGGCGACCGAGTGAATTGACGGTCAGCCGATTGAACTTTCGTTGACATAGGCTTATACTCCGGTCACCCTTAACTACAGAACGCTCGCGGCAATTTGGGCCGTAGCGGGGGCGGAAATGCTGCGAAGCCTCGCGTCCCATTTCTATGTTAGCCGTCACGTAGAATTCTTTGGAGTCCTTTCACACAGAGGATAAATATATGCCTGACTATCCACCCTTCATGAATTCGTATAACTTGGTGCCCAAGATATTGCAAAAGATGAAGGAGGCCAAAACACCAGAAAGATTCACTCAGGACTATCTCGCTAATACTCTGGGATTTCCGGGTGGCAGTGCAAGGCCATTTGTCAGTTTTGCGAAACGCCTTGGATTGTTATCCACAGACGGGGTTCCAACCGAGTTGTATCACCAGTTTCGCAACCCTGATCATTCCAAAGGCGCAATGGCACGCGCTATGAAGGTCGGGTACGCTGACTTATTTACCCGGAATGAGAATGCGCATAAGCTTGACCGAAAAGGTCTTGAGGGGTTGATAGTTCAAGCCACTGGTCTGGACAGCGGCTCCACCACACTGCGATCAATAGTTGGGACTTTCGAGAATCTAAAACCACTCGCAGATTTCGGTCAAGCCGGTACATCGTCAGAAAAACCCATACTGCCAGAAATGCCGTTACTCCCTATTGGGGGCGATGAAGAAGAAGACATCAAACTGAATCTCTCCTATACAATCAACCTAGTATTGCCCAAGACGGATGATGTCGCAGTTTTCAATGCAATCTTCCGTGCATTGCGCGAGAATCTATTACGACGATGAAACAAGACGAACGCATAAAGCTCTTTGAAATGTCTGTCCAGATGGCTGAGCGCGATCTCGACGCGGTCGAGGAGGCGCTTAAGATTGAGCTTGGCAGACAAACTAAAAAAGGCGAAACGGACGAGGCTTATTATCCGCAGTTTGGAGAGGCTGTACGACATGAAGCTGCCGTAATGGCTCAACACTACGAAATCTTTTATTGCCTCGAAAGGTCTATACGCGAGCTCGTCCACGTCAAATTAGAGGCGGAATTAAGTCCTACGTGGTGGGATACAGCCGTGCCTGAAACCATCCGCAACAATGTTCAGAAGAATATCGACAGAGAACGCGATTCAGGAGTGACAATGCGCTCTGCCGACAAACTGGATTACACAACATTCGGCGAATTGGGAGAGATTGTAAGAAGTAATTGGCCGGTCTTTAGTGACACTTTCAACAGCGAGAAAGCATTTACAAAGATAATGACTAGCCTCAATGTTCTTCGGGGCCCAATTGCTCATTGTAGCCCTCTGGCTGAAGATGAGATAGTAAGGTTGAGGCTTACATTGCGGGATTGGTTCCGATTGATGGAGTAGCATCTCGTTTTTTTGCATGAAGACGGCTAACACGTGTATGCAGGCGACGTTGCTCCACAACGCGCCTGAACCCGACCGTTAGGCGGGGGCGAGCCGCACAAATCTAACGAGGCTGTCTATGAGGCCCATTCCGGAAACACGGAACGCTTTGGTGTTGCGGACAGACTTCTCAGACGACGCCGCATGGGAGGCGATCTGTGCAGCCATTCGAGCGCCTGTCGGTGAGTTTCAAGCCTACGTGGACTTCCTCAATGACCCGGAGTACGAAGGTATCACCTTAGAGCAGTTGCTCGCGCTTGCGCCGCAAAGCCCGTACCGTAGCTTTATATTCATCGCTGATCGAACCACGTTCTCGCTTCCCGAGCATCCGATTCTTGTGGTGGACTTGTACACGGAGCCGGGCCGTACGTTCCGGGTCATTCCATCCGAGATGTGGAGTGTAGAAAACAATCTTTCGATTGCGAACATGGACTTTGAGGAATTTGCCGATGCTCTCAGTCCAGACGGAGTTTTCCGTGGCTTTCCGGTGAGTTGAGGTCCACCGGCACCTCCTTTCCACTCACCGCCTCTGCTAATCACTTTGTTCACTTCAAGCCGCAAGTCCCGAACAAACTTCCCGGCAGCGCGCTGGCGCGACCGATTCATCTTGCCCTGCCCGCTCACTTTAAGCAATTGAGCAGTGATTATTTACATCTCCGCTGCTTCCCGTCCGCATAAGCGCAGCGACGCTCGCGCACGGCCCGCGAGGACGCGGGCCAAGAGCACTTGTGAATAATCACCGGCAATTGAGGCTTGACAACACGCGCCACTCGTAAGATTATCTCTTTGCACTACCCCGAACGTTGCACGTCCCAACCCTTCCAACTTCATATTCAGAAGGAGCAGATCATGAACATTCTGCGTTACCGTCATACTTTGCTGCGCGTCCTAACGATCCTGGCTCTGTTCATCGGGCCGATGATCTCTCTGCGGCCACAGAGCGCCCAGGCCTCGCATACGCCAAATCCTACAACGGTCGGTCTGCCCGGCAGTTTGCAAAGCGAGCTAGGCTGTCCCGCCGATTGGCAGCCCGAGTGCGCGGCTACGAAGCTCGCTTATGATGCCGGCGATGATGTGTGGCAGGGCACGTGGACGGTGCCCGCCGGCAACTGGGAGTACAAGGCCGCGCTCAACAACGGCTGGGATGAGAATTACGGGGTGGGCGCAACGCCCGGCGGCGCGAACATCGCGCTCGATCTCGCCGCCGCCACCAGTGTGAAGTTCTACTACGATCACAAATCGCACTGGATTACGAGCAATGTCAACCACCGCATCGCCACCGCGCCCGGCAGCTATCAAAGCGAGTTGGGCTGCTCGGGTGACTGGCAGCCGGACTGTCTGCGCTCGTGGCTGCAAGACGCCGATGGCGACGGCGTGTACTCCTTTACGACGGATGACATCCCTGCCGGCAGCTACGAATTCAAGGTCGCGATCAATGAGGGCTGGGATGAGAACTACGGCGCGGGCGGCGCACCCGGGGGAGCGAACATCCCGTTCACCATTCCGGGACCGGGCTTCCTCGTCACCTTCAGTTTCAACTCATCCACCAACACCCCAAGTGTAAACGTGGTGAGCACCGGGCCGAAGCCCGACAACAACGTGGAGTGGGATGGCCTGCGGCATGACTCGCGCGACCCGCTCTACCGCACGCCGGGCGGCGCGGTTCCGGCTGGCACTCCAGTCATCCTCCGCTTCCGCACCTTCCACAACGATGTGACCGCCGTGCAACTCCGGTTATATGACCTCAACGCCAACGGGCAGCGAATTCTTTCGATGTCAGCCGCCGCCACGGACGTGGACTGCTATCAGTCCGGCCTGGCACGCTGCGATTTTTGGGCGGTGACCCTGCCGAACGATGTGCCCAACAACTACTGGTATCGCTTCATCGTCACCGACGGCACAGATACGGATTACTACGGGGATAACACGTGGGCGCTAGATGGCGGCCTGGGCGCGACGAGCGACGACGTCATTGATCGCAGCTACGCGCTCATGGTTTACCAGCCGGCGTTCACCACACCCGAATGGGCGGCCCAGTCGGTGATCTATCAAATCTTCCCAGACCGGTTCCGCAACGGGCGCGCGAACAATGATCCCCAGACCGACGACATCCGCTACGACGACCCGGTGCTGAAGTTGAATTGGGGCCTCTTGCCGGAAGGCTACTGCCGCAATTACGCGGACGCGCCGGCGAACTGCCCGTGGCGCTTCGACTCTACGCCGCCCCCGTGGAGCCCTACTATCGAAGGCCCGCGCGGCCGCGACTACTTCGGCGGCGAC
>JBQTJD010000550.1:0-10316 GCA_052387475.1 Anaerolineales bacterium
GCCGGCTGGACATCTACGCCGCCAATGCCGGCGTCACGCACTGGTCACCCTTTCTCGATTATTCCGAAAGCGGCTGGGACCACGTCGTCAATCTCAACTTGCGCGGCACCTTCTTTTCCGCGCAGGCCGCCGCGCAACAAATGACCGCGCAAGGCACGCCCGGCGCCATCCTCTTCTCCGCCTCCGTCACTGGGCTGCGCGCTCTTCCCAATGCTTCCGTGTACAGCCTCACCAAAGCCGGCCTGATCCATCTGGCGCGTGCTCTGGCAGTTGAACTTGGCCCGCATCACATCAGTGTCAACGCGCTTGTCATTGGCGCAACGCTCAATGAACGCAACTTGAAAGACGACCCGGACTATGAAACACATTGGGCGGGCGTGACGCCTGCCGGCCGCCTGGCGCGGCCCGAAGACGTGGCACGCGGTATGCTGTACCTTTTGGACAATCCATTCATTACCGGCAGCGCCCTGCAGTTGGATGGCGGCTGGATGATTCGTTCACCCCTTCCATAAAACAGCTTCTCAGGAGGCGTGCATGACCGAACACTTCCTCGTCACCGGTGCGATGGGTTGCATCGGAGCGTGGGTGGTGCGCAATCTCATCCGCGAGAACACCCCGGTCACCGTGTTTGATGTCGCCACCGATCCACGGCGCTTGACATTGCTCCTGTCCCCGGAAGACCTCGCCCGGGTCAGTTTCATCGCCGGCGACATCACCGATTTGATCGCGCTCGAGAATGCCCTTGATGAAAGCGCCATTACTCACGTCATTCACCTGGCGGCGTTGCAGGTGCCGTTTTGCAAAGCCGACCCGCCGTTGGGCGCGCGTGTGAACGTGGTCGGCACCGTGAACGTATTCGAGGCGGTCAAGAAACGCCGGCACATTCGCAAGGTCGTGTATGCCTCCTCAGCCGCGGTGTACGATGTGGCCGACGCATATCCACAAGGGACACCGGTGCCGGATGACGCGCACCTACGACCTAACACCCTTTACGGCGTTTACAAGCAGGCCAACGAGGGCACGGCGCGCGTGTACTGGCAGGATGACGGCCTGAGCAGCATTGGCCTGCGCCCATACGTCGTTTATGGCGTGGGGCGCGATCAGGGGATGACCTCCACACCGACCAAGGCCATGTTCGCCGCCGCGGTCGGCCAGCCCTATCACATCTCCTTTGGCGGCCGCTGCGACTTCGAGTACGCCGAAGATGTCGCCCATACCTTTATCGCGGCTGCACGTGCGCCCTTTGAAGGTATGGGTATTTTCAATCTGGTTGGAACGGTCGCACACATGCGTGAGATCGTGAGCGCCATCGAAGCCGCCGCACCCGAGATGCGCGGCCGGATTACGTTTGAAGACAAGCCGTTGCCCTTTCCGGAAGAAATGGACGGCACGTCATTAACAACTCGCCTCGGCGCCGTTTCTCGCACCCCGTTGGCCATGGGGGTGAAGCAGACAGTCGATTACTTCCGCGAGCTGGCCGCCGCCGGACGACTGGCGCGAACGGCCATGTTGGACTGAGTCAGCATTCGTCGAACGCGCCACCACACTTAATCCTTGAGGCAAAGCGATGTCTATCTTCCCTGTCGTCGAATCCAGCTACAACCCGTACAAAGACAATGTGCAGGGAAAGTCCAATGAGCCGATCTGCGTGGCTGGCTTACTGGACCGCGCCCGGCGTGTTCTGGGCCTTGACGTGCGCGCCGACCTGGGGGAGGTGTACGACCGGTTGGACGCCAACGCCCCGCGCATCGCCATCATCGGCGGCTCGCCCGATCACCCCGCGCACGTGATGGATTTGGAGACGATGCTTAAGGCCGCGGCCCGTATCTGGGAAAAAGGCGGCGTGCCCTTTGCCTTCTCCATCCCGGTGGTCTGCGACGGCACCGCCCAATCCACACGTGGCATGAGCTACTCGCTGCAATCGCGCAATGCGGTGGCGGAAATGGTGGTTAATCAGATGGAAGGGCAGGGCTATCACGGCGCGTTTGTCATCCAGGGGTGCGACAAGACGCCGCTCGCCATTGTGTGCGCGCTGGCGTTGCTGGATCGAGTGCGGCAGGAGCGCGGTGAGGCGAGCGTGTTCGCCACTTTTGCCCCGGCGCACGTGCTCAAGGGCGGCACGATCCCCGCCGATCTGCGCGCCGAATTGGAGCAATTCGCGCAAGCCGCGCAGACGAAAGGTCACCCGGACATCGCCGAGGATATTCACGACGCGTTGGCTTATATCCTGCAATGTTCCAGCAACACCTCGTTTCAGGGCGTGTTCATTCGCGCTGTCGAAGTCGGGTTGCTCACACCAGGACAGCACAAACATTTCGAGAAGCAGTTGGCCGTGAACACGTGCGACGCCCGGGGTGGGATCTGTGCCTTTCATGGCACCGGCAACTCTTCGCGCGATGTCGTTTCTGCTTTTGGGTTGGTGCATCCCGCAGTCGAGCTGCTCACCGATCCGCCGACCCAGCCTCAAGTGAATGCCGCCGTGGATGCGTTGTTCACCTGGTTCGATAACCCCGCCTACTCGGTGGGCAATCTGGTGCAGCGCAACATCGAGAACGCCATCCGGGTCCATTCAACCACCGGCGGCAGCAGCAACCTCATCATGCACCTCACGGCTGCGATGAACTACGCCGGCGTGCCTTTTTCGATTGACGACTACCACGCCATTCGCACCGCCATCCGCGTTCCCGATATCTTCGACTACTCACTGACCGAGGGGCGGGATGTCTTTGCCTGGGCGCAGCAGTGTTGCGCCGGGCAGAGCCGGGGCATCGAAACGGTGATTTACGAATTGAACCGGCTGGGCGTGCCGATGATGCTTGACGCGCCGACCGTGACCGGGCAGACCTGGCAACAGCGGTTGAGCAACACACACAATCTATCCGCCGACTCGGTCACCACAAATCGCATCGTGCTCTCGACGCCGCAACGCGCGGTGAGCGGCATCGACGTGTTGCGCGGCAACTGGTTTGATTCGGCGGTGGTGAAGATCAGCGGTCTGCCAGAACAACACCTGGATGAGTTTGATGAGAAAGTGGCAGTCGTGGTCTACTTCGAGAACGAAGACGACGCCATTCGCCAATTGCTCGATGCCAATTTCGTCCACACGCTGCAAAGCCGCTTGGCGCTCTCGCCCGCGTTGATGAGGGCGCTCCACCGTCACAACGGGCAGAGCAGCGCGCCGCTGCTGGACTTCGCCGAGATGGTGCAGGCCAAAACGCTCAAGCTGGCTTTTGTCATCAGCGGGCAGGGGCCGGAAGCGTACGGCATGCCGGAGATGGCGACCTCGATGTTGCACATCATGGCCAGCCGATTGCTCAAACCCCTGGTCAGCGTGATCAGCGATGGGCGCTACTCGGGCGTGACGTATGGCGCGGCGGTTGGCCACATGACGCCCGAGGCCATTCGCGGAGGCGGCATCCTGCATCTGCGGGATGGCGACCTCATCCATCTTCGATTGCGGAAGTTGCGCTTGGAGTTGTTGGAGCGCTCGGCGCTGGAGCACTCTGGCGAACTAACGCCGTTGGCCGGGCAGCTTGCTACTGACCGGCAGGCGTTGGGGCAGGAGCGGCTTCAGCGGTTGTACGCGCGACGCCGGGGCATTGCGCCGACCAACAGGCTGGTCGGTTGCACGGATGCTAGTCGAGGCGTGACTCCACGGCCGGTCGCGGAGGCGGCCAGTGAAAAGCTATCTGCATGATGGAAGAGCAAGAAAACTAGAAAGCTCCAACTGAAGAAATCACATGACCTATCTGCTTGGCATTGAGACTCGACGACCGCCACTCAAGCCTTGTTGATTGACGAGACGGGCGCCGTCATCGCCGCCGCGCGCGCCTTTAAGGGCAGGGATGTGTTTAACCTGACCGGCACTGCCGTCTACATGCGCGAGGTCGTGGCTGCCATCGAGGTGGCCGCGCCGGAGATGCGGGGCCGGATCACATTTGAAGATATGCCGTTACCGTTTCCCGAAGAGATGGACGGCGCCCCACTTGAGCACGTCCTCGGCCCTGTATCGCGTACTCCGCTGGCTGAGGGCGTGGCCTGGACGGTCAACTGCTTTCGCGAATGAGTAGGAAGTGGGCAGATGGCAAGGGAGGCGATGTTGTAAGCGGCAAGCCAACGGCCAGAATAAAATGTTGGAGGCGGTCAGGCCGCCTCCAACAACCTGTCATGGCGCGGCTTATTCGCTTTGACTGCGATTGCTGAGTTGGCCGAAGGACCTGCTACCCGAGCCCCTCGGATACAAACAGTCGCGACGATATCTTATTGGGTCGAGCCAACCCCTTTGATTTGGCCACGGATTTCACCGCCTGGGAAATCGCCGGGGCCTGTGTTTGGCGGAGCGACGCCGTCATTGGTGTGCACATTTGTGTAGGTGTTGCCGCTCCGCATCGCACTCACGACAGCCGCCAAATCCGCCCAGCCGCAAGCGTTCCCGGGATCAGGCGCCGTAATCGTCCCTCTGGTCAGGACGCCGTCGACGCGCCCTCCGCCTGGGGCGGCCATGTAGAGCGTGACGCCCACCGGGCCGTTGACACCCGCCGCCCCACAATGGATGTGGGCGGCAACAACGTTATCGATCCTGGAAACGATCAGCAGGAAGGCCAGCTCAGTTTCATCGTTGCTCAAGCGGTAAATGGCGATGCCCTTCGCCTTCGTATCGCGCGGCGGCACTTCCTCCCCACCACTGAGGGGCGACAGAAAAGCCCCGGCGGTATCTGGTTTCGCCGCAGCCGGGCTGGTCATGGCGAGCATAGCTACCACGACAAGTAAAGTGAGGCAGAGTCTTTTCATCGGGGTATTCCTTTCTCGTGATAGGTCGAACCGGACGGCCAGAACAACGGGCCGGACACGTTCAGGCGACTTTGAATGCGCGACCACCTCCTTTCTTTGCACCGCTTAAAGCCTGCCGGTTCGTCTTTGACCTCGAACCGCCGCACCGTAGACCAGGCGCCCGGATTGCCCGCCGCATGGTCGGCATCGGAACGCCGAGCGGGATCTCGTTCCCATTCAAGCCTCATATTTCGAAGGATTGAACCCACCGCAGGTTGATCCGTCACACCAGATGGGCAATGACGCGCTTGGAGGCTATTCAAATTTACGTATCGACGGAGATTTTGGATGTATCGGGCGAAATTCTTATCAAACTCTCAGTGAGTTTTTAGGATGGAAATCAGGGGTTGAAGAGTGGGCCGCTCAACACTTGAGCGCCGGTGGGCTGAGGACTTCCACCCACCGGCTCGATGGTGATATCGACGGCGGCGTATTCAAACAAGGAACTGGGCGCTTCAATGCGCACGCCCCGGTAGCCGCTCTCGTCTGTGGAGAAGATTGCCCCGCTGGTCTTCTGATCATCGCGCAGCAGCCACAATTGGTACTGCCATTCCGGGCTGAGAGGAGGCAATTGGTCTACGACCAGCGCGCCACTGCGGCCCTCCACGCCGACGATGACGAAGCCGCTCGCACTCGGCGCTGTGTCCGTGGCGTTGAGGGGGATCGCCCGCATCCCGCCTGGCGCGGTCGCGATTTCCAGCCGATTGACTCGTTGCCAGAGCAGCAGATTGGCGGCAGACAGGGCCAGAATCAAAACAAAGCTGATCCATCCCCAGGCAGGCAGGAGACGACGCATCAACGCTCGCGGCATTGCGGCTCGCCGAGCCGGGGGCGATTCGACCTGCACCGTTGGCCGCGTCGTGCGAATACGCTCCAGGAGCCGCGGCTTTAAGTTGGCGGGCGAGGCAACGCCTGGCGCTAATAACGCCAGTTGGTCGGCGATCGTCTGGAAGGCGCGCAACTCGGTGCGGCAGATCAGGCAACCCGTGAGATGCTCGCCCACCTGATGCGCCTCAGCGTCGTCGAGGCAACTTAAGGCGTAGGCCGGCAGAAAATCGAACACGTGGGCATCGTCAGACATCCAAAGCACCTTGCGAAGCCTTCCTAATTATTTACGCATCTGAAGTCGTTTCGGATTTATCCTCGGACAGCCGGTCGTCCTGCAGGATGTCGCGGAGCTTCTGCAACGCCAACCGGATGCGCGTCTTAACCGTCCCCAGGGGTTGTCCGAGGGCTTCGGCGATCTGGCGCTGGGTGTAGCCTTTGAAGTACGCCAGCATCAAGACCTGCTTTTGCTCAGGCGGCAACTGGCCGACCGCGGCGCGGACTTGCGCCTGCTGCATTAACAGCTCGGCGGTTTCTTGCGGGTCGTCGGCAACTAAGGCGGCTTGGCGATCCGCAATATGCGAGACTTCATCCCAACTGAGGCTGCTCTGTTCTGGACGCGAGTTGAGCCGGCGTAATACGTCAATCGCATGATGGCGGGTGATCGCGGTCAACCACGTGCTCACACGCGCTTCGTCGGCGCGATAACGTCCGGCGTTTTGCCAAACACGCGTAAGCACATCCAGGGTGATTTCTTCGGCGATGTCCCGATTGCTGATAGTGGCGTAGGCCACGCTAAAGATCAGGCGTCCGTAACGTTCATGTAATTCGCTCAATGCCTCAACCTGAGCTTCAGCAATCAACCGCATCAATGTTGCGTCGTCTTGGCTCGCGAAATTCACCGGGTATCCCGCAATGAGGCAGACACGATAGAGTCTCGAACTTGAGCTGATCGCTCACGCATAGTCCATTATACTGGGGCCACTGGGCTGAGTGAACAGAAAGAAAATACTTCATGGGTGTGCTAGCCGAAAGCCAACCCATCCCCTCATAATAAGAGCAACAGAGCAATCATGAACTATCTGCTCGGCATCGACACTTCGACCACCGCCACCAAAGCCTTGCTGATTGACGAAACGGGCGCCGTGATCGCGACCGCCGCCAGCGAGCACCCATACGATACGCCGCACCCCGGCTGGACAGAGCAGCATCCCGATTTGTTTTGGGAGGGCACAGTCAACAGCATTCGCGCGGTGATGGAGAAGGCAGGCGCGACTGATGCGGATGTCGCCGCCATCGGCCTGACCGGGCAGATGCACGGCATGACGCTGCTCGACGCACACGGGGCCGTCATCCGCCCCACCATTTTGTGGAACGATCAGCGCACGGCGAAGCAGTGTGAAGCGATCACGCAACGCGTCGGTGCCGAGCGCGTGATTAAGTTGACGGGTAACCCGGTGCTCACCGGCTTCACCGCGCCGAAGATCGTGTGGGTGCGCGACCACGAGCCGGACAACTTCCGCCGCATCGCCCAGGTGCTGTTGCCCAAAGATTACGTGCGCTACAAACTCACCGGCGGCTTCTTCAGCGATGTGTCCGACGCCTCAGGCACGTCGCTGTTTGATATCGGCCAACGTCGGTGGTCGGACGAGATGCTGCGTGCGTTGGACATTCCACCAGCATGGTTGCCCGAAGTCACTGAGTCCCCCGTCGTGACTTCTCACCTCTCCGCAGAAGCCGCTCGTATCACCGGCCTGCTCGCGGGCACACCCGTCGTCGCCGGCGGCGGCGATCAGGCCGCGGGTGCGCTGGGCATGGGGATTGTGCGCGCGGGCGCGGTGTCGCTGCAACTCGGCACGTCGGGCGTGATCTTCGCCGCCGCCGATCAATATCAACCCGAAGCGCAGGGCCGGCTGCATGCGTTCTGCCATGCCGTGCCCGGCAAGTGGCATTGGATGGGCGTGATGCTCTCGGCGGCCGGCAGCTTCCGCTGGTGGCGCGACTTGATTGCAGATTTGAGACTGCAGATTACTGATGTGAGTCAATCAGAAATCGCCTATGACGCGTTGACCGCACTCGCCGCACAAGTTCCGGCGGGCAGCGAGGGCTTGTTCTTCTTACCTTATCTCACGGGTGAGCGCACGCCGCATCCTGACCCGAACGCGCGCGGCGCCTTCGTCGGGCTGGGTGTCCATCACACGCATGCGCATCTCACCCGGGCAGTGTTGGAAGGCATCAACTACGGCTTGCGCGATTCGCTGGCGTTGATGCGCGGGCTGGGGCTGCGCCCGACACAAGTGCGGGCATCGGGGGGTGGCTTGCAAAGTTCGTTGTGGCGGCAGATGCTGGCGGATGTCTTTGCGACGGAAATCGCGACCGTGACGAGCACCGAGGGCGCGGCATACGGGGCAGCGCTGCTGGCCGGCGTTGGCGCGGGTGTGTGGCCGTCGGTGGAAGCGGCATGCGATGTGACCGTGCGCGTGACGAGCACGACCACGCCCGGCCCTGACTCAGCGACGTATGACCGCTTCTATCCCCACTACCGCGCCCTGTACCCGGCGCTCAAAGATCAGTTCGCGGCAATGGCGAGTCTCAACGAATAGAATAGTCGGCAGCGATACAGGTAGCCTCACACTCCGTAAGGAAATGGTTGATCAATCCGGACTAGATTGGAGTAGAAGCCGGCGCGGGTTCAGCGAGGCTGATTGGTTGTAGTTGTGGATGAAAGTCTAGGTCGTTCCAAAGAGGCAGGCCATGACTGCACAACGAGGGAGAGCAGCAGTTAAGATCGAGTTCTCAATGCGGGGCGGCTTTTTGCCGCTGGCGTTTGCGGAGTGAAGTCTCAATAGCACCAGCGCTTTCGCCTTTCTCAAGACGCGCTGCCACTTCCTTAAACTCAGGGCTGGGGTCTGATGCGCGGGCCGCCGAACGCATTTCCCGGGCTAACGCTTGCGGGGACTCAACATCGGGCGTCTGGCCGGAGGCAGAAGCGCGCCCACGCGATAGCGCAAACGTCGAAAGCACACGCCGCATTCGCCGATGCCCGCATGCTTCGCAAGCCACCACGCTTCTCTGGCCGCGCTGTACACTGGCGTACCATACACTGGTCGGGGCGCTGCACTTCGGGCAACGGTATTCGTAAATAGGCACTCGGCTTCCTTTCGAATTCAGCCAGCGTTGGTCAAGATGAGGCGCACCGGCTCAGCGTTCAGGAAGCCCTCCCGCAGGGCAGCGTCGGTCAGTTCATCGGCGATGGGTCGGATAATTTCGGCGGCAGCGGTGTAGTAAGCCCGGCTGACTTCAATGTCGTTGACGCCGTGTTCCAAATCGGCCAGGCGCCAATAACATTGCCACTCCATCCCGCGCGCGTTCAAACGCTGCGCCACAGTGAGTGCGTGTCTCATCGCCGCCCGCGCGGCTGTCGGTTGGCCAAGATGCTGGTAAACACAGCCGCGCAGCATGCACGAGCGCGCGATGTTTTTCTGTGACTTTGTGCTCCGGGCTAATTCAAGTGCTTTCTCGGTCGCCGTCTGCGCCTCGGCCACGTCGCCATCCACTAGAGCGAGATAGCCCTTCAGCACCAACATCCGTGTGGCATAGCGCCAACGCATAAAAGGCTCGTTGGCGGTGAGCGCCAACCCCTGCGCCAGATATTCGTGGGCCTGGTCGTATTGCTTCAGCAAATAATAGTCGGTCGCCAGATTGGCGAGGGCGTTCCCCTCGGCCTCGGTCAGTCGTAGCGAACCGGCTTGCGCCAACTCGAGGCTGGCCAGATCGTGTTCAATCGCTTGCTCAAGGCCGTACAACTCTGAATATACCCAACCCGCAGTATTGAGCAACCGGGCGCGCCAGAATCGCTCATCGGCGGCCTGTGAGAGTTTGAGCGCGGCGTGCAGAGAGTTGAGGGCCTGCTGAGGGTGACCGAGGCTGGCCTGTGACATGCCCAGAATGAAATAGCCGCCCAGCGTAAGGAACGCTTGCGAGAGGCCCTCGCCCACGCGCACGCACCTTTCCGCGTGACGTTGCGCGGCTTCAAAGTCATAGCGCAGGTGAGCGAGCATGGCATGGCCCCAGTATTCAGCGACTTGGAGCGGTGTGGCCTCACCCGGGTCCTCCGGTAGCGCCACCACGGCCATATTTTCCACGCTCCCTCGGGTTGAGTTAAGGATGTCGCGTAGATGCAACACACGACTCCGCAACGCCGCGTAGTCCAATTGTTCAGCGACACCCAGAGCCTGGTCGAGGAACATCGATGCCTTCAACAAGCGGTGGGCCCAATAATGAGCAAAGCCGATTTGGTACAGGACTTCGCCGACGCGGCGCAACTGTTCATCGGCCCGGTAAAGCGTGACCAGTTCTTCGAGATCACCAATCGCCGCATCGAACTGCGAGAGGCCCAGGTTCGTTTGCGAACGCCGTTCCAGTAGCGGGCACAGCTTGGCGGCCGCCTCGGTGGTTGAGAGGGAACGTAGCAGTTCCACGGCGCGCGAGTATAAGCCCACCGACTCGCGCAAGGCGTGCGCCTGGCGCGCCCAATCACCCGCGCGCACCAAATAATCAACCGCTGTCATCAGGTTGCCGGCGCGTTCGTGATGGTGGGCCAGAATAGCAGTCCGCGCATTCAATTGGGCGGGCGGCGTCGCTTGTTCCACTGCTTCGGC
>JBQTJD010000551.1:0-5472 GCA_052387475.1 Anaerolineales bacterium
AGTTGAAGTTGTCATTCCGAGCGAAGCGTCGTTCGCAGAACGCGGAATCTCTGGCTCCAAAGTAGAGATTCATCACCGCTTCGCGGCTCGGAATGACATTTCCGCGACTCAACTGCGTAAGTCCTAAGTTGATTATCCAGCCCGACCTGAATTGATTATAAGCGAAGCCTGAAATCGTGTCAGCTTTCGCCGACAATGCCCCGATCTGATTGGGGTGATTGGCCGCGCCGCCCGGGCATGCTCAACGCTGCCAAAGCTCGCCGCATTTAAAATCATCGCAAACGGTCAGCGACCGTTGGAGCATTGGGAGCCAGATTGAGACCAGCCGCGCGCCGCCCTCCCCACGGCAGTATTCCGTAGCGATGTAAATGCCCATCGCCACACACAGCCGGTAATCCTCCCAGAGTTGTTCCCACGCATAATTCTCAACGCCGCGTTGAAGCAAGGCGGCGTGGTAGCGCCGGAGCACCGATAGTTCCAACTGCCGGCGCGTTTCCACCTCCCAGTCTAGCACGATGGCGTAAGCCAGGTCGTACACGCCCAGCCACGTCGTCAGGCTCCAATCGAAGGGCTGGCGGTCAATGATGTAGAGTGGCCGATCTCCGGCGCGCGGAACCAGGATGTTGTGGTGGCCCACATCGCCGTGAATGAGCGTGAAGCCGTTGGCCTCGCGCGTGCGTTTGATCAATCTGTGCGAATGTCTGGCGTAGAACGTCCGGATCATCTCCGGCCAGTGAGGTTGCAGTTCAGCGGAGAAGTGATCGAGGATATGCTCCGCGCCCGGTTTGGCGATGTCCACAAACCGCTGGATATGCGCGGCGCTGTGCAAGGGCGCTCCGGCTTGAGCCAGTCGCTCTGCGCCCCACCAGCGCGCGTGCATCGCCGCCAGGCCCTCGGCCAGCGCCAAGCCATAGTCGAGCGTGGGCGTTTTGGCGGCGGCCTCGATGTGGGTTTCGGACAGGTCATCCAGCAGCAGGTGATAGCGCCGCTGTGCTTCCGAATAAGCCGCGTCGTAACAGCGAATAAGCGGCGTGCCCTCGGCGCCGACGTAATCGCGCATGTAATAAGTCACTTCCGATGCGCCAAAGAATTCATCCTCCAAATCGGTGTTGACCATCTTCAGGAACAAGTGCTGAGGCAAAGTCCCCTGCGATCCCGCCGCATAGCGCACGTTGAGGCGGGCACTGGCCGACCAGTTGCCGTGGCCGGTGTCCACGTCAAAAGCGGAGACCGCGCCCCGCGTTAGCGCCCCGCTGTTTGTCAGCGCACCCGTTAACCACTCTGGGGTGACTTGCTCCAGCTGCGTGATCACTTCAGACGGCATTCAACCTCGCTTGAGCATGGCGTTCTATCACTTCCACGGCACGGGCGATGCCATCCTCCGCGCGGATTTTTTGGCCCAGCGCGGCGGCCCGGGCGCGCAGGGCTGAATCGTTCACGGCGAGGTTAATGGCCGTCGCCAGTTTTTCGGCGGTGAGGCTTCTAATGCCCGGCGCGCGCGGGCCAACGCCCAACTGCGCCACGCGTTCCGCCCAACTCGCCTGGTCACCGGCAAACGGTGTGATGATGCTGGGCACGCCGGCCCGCAATCCCGCGCCTGTGGTGCCCGCGCCGCCGTGATGCGCCACCGCCGCCATGCGCGGAAACAGCCAATCGTGCGGCACATTATCC
This sequence comes from Anaerolineales bacterium, assembly GCA_052387475.1. GTDB lineage: Bacteria > Chloroflexota > Anaerolineae > Anaerolineales > UBA6663 > JANWXR01. Next base: position 1,672 of record JBQTJD010000551.1, read on the forward strand.
ACAAAGAAAATGGTGGGCGGCGCAGGTAGGCGCTTGAGGCCGCCCCAGCCGGTGAGCACCACGCCCCGTTGCCCGCTCAATTCCAGCGCACGTAAGATGAGGCGCGTTTTGCTCTCTGAATCACCCACGTTGATACTGCCGTAGCCAATGTACACCGGCAGCGGGCCATTCTCCAAAAACTGGAGCAGTTCAGGCGAGGGTTGCCAAGCTGAAGGTGACTCTAAAAACCAATAGCCGGTGATGTGTTGCAGCTCATCCCAATCATCCGGCCTGGGGAGGACGTGTGCGCTAAAACCGTAGAGCGAGGGTGTGCCCAAACGCTTGGCATACGCCCGTTGCTCGGCATACGAGCGCCACGGCTTTAGGCCAAGTTTTTTACGCCAGGCGTTGGTGAGGGGCGCGCTCATACCGCTCCACAATAGCCGGTGCATGAGCGTGTGCGTGAGGCGGTTGTAGCCCGGGCCGAATGAGAAGCGTGGCTGGCCCATAAAGAACGAGGGAAACGCACGCGTGGGCGCGAAGGGCACAGGATACGCCAGCGCCACCGGCACGCCGCGCAACTCCGCCGCTTCCAACGCGCCACTGCTGGTGGGGCTATCAATCACAAACTCCGCGCTTTGCACAGCGGCCCATACTTCCTCGGTGGCCTCCGCACCATGCTTCATCATCTCGCGCATCATGCCAAACAGCCGGAAGAAGTTGCGGCTCTTCATCGCGGCCTGCGTTCCCGGTTTCCGCATCTCTTCCTGCACACTAAAACGTGTGGGGTGCACGCCAACGCCATAAGACTGAATCCACTCAGTAAAGTTGTAAGACGTGGCGAGCGTGACCTGATGCCCGGCCTTTTGCAAGCCAACGGCCAGCGCCAAATACGGTTGCACATCGCCGCGCGTGCCGTGGGAGGTGAGGACGATTTTCATAGGGAAGCCTTGCGCTTGAATTCCCCCGCGTGCCGCTCGATAATTTCCACGGCCTGCGCCACCCCATTTTCCGCGCGGATTTGCGCCCCCAACGCGGTGGCCCGTGCCCGCATCGCGGAGTCGTTGACGGCCACTCGAATCGCTTCGGCCAATTTCTCAGCCGTCAGTTGCCGAATGCCCGGCGCACGCGGGCCAACGCCCAGTTGAAACACGCGCTCGCCCCAACTGGCTTGGTCTCCAATAAAGGGCGTGATAATGTTCGGCACGCCTGCCCGCAGGCCCTCGCCAGTGGTTCCCGCCCCACCGTGATGCACCACCGCCGCCATACGCGGGAAGAGCCAGGCGTGCGGCACGTCATCCACCACAAAAACGTTGGGCGGTATGGCCTGACGTGTGAGGCCGCCCCAACCCGTCAACAACACCCCGCGCTGGCCACTCAGTTCCAAAGCCCGCAACGCCAAGCGGGTTTGGCGCTCTGGGTCTTCGTGCGTCATACTGCCAAAACCAATGTAAATCGGCGGCGGGCCGCTTTCTAGGAACTGCATTAACTCTAGCGGGGGGCGCCAATCCGGTGGCACGTCAATAAACCAATAGCCAGTGATATGGTGATGCTCATCCCAATCGTTGGGCCGAGGGATAACGTGGGCGCTAAAGCTATAGAGAAAGGGCACCGTCGCCCGGCGACTCTCGGCTAGCATCTCCCCAAACGAGCTCATCGCCCGCAAGCCCAACTTTTTTCGGAGCGGGTTCTTAATCGGTGTGCCTATCAGGCTCCACAAGGCGCGGTGCATCAGCCCATGCGTAAAGCGGTTGTAGCCGGGGCCGAGCGAGAATCGCGGCAGGCCAAGGAAGAACGACGGGAAGGCGCGAGTGGACGCAAACGGCACCGGGATGGCAAAGGCCGCCGGAATGCCCCGCACGCTGACGGCTTCTAATGCGCCGCTGGAGGACGGGCCTTCAATGACAAATTCAGCCTCCTGAATCGCCGCCCACACCGCGTTTTGTGATTCGGCGATGCGGCGAAACGCCTCTCGGAACAACTCCATCTGACGGAAAAGATTTCTGCTCTTGAGCACGGCCTGCGCCTCCGGCTTGAGCCTGAGCTCCTGCAAACTGAAGGGCGTTGGGTGCGCCTTTACCCCATACGCTTCAATCCACTCGGTGTAGTTATAGGATGTGGCCAGTGTGACGTGATGCCCGGCCTTCTGCAAACCAACGGCCAGCGCCAAATTGGGTTGTACATCGCCGCGCGTGCCGTCGGAGGTGAGGACGATTTTCATGGTGGTGTTCCGAGGTGATGGTAAGGGCGAAGCATCGCCGTCCAAATATCATGTTAAAGCAAACTCAGGCGGCGATGCTTCGCCCCTACAGTGTTCATAATCCTATATCATCCAAAAATCGTTACGGCCGGCGTTACGGGCATATTCTTTGTGAATTTCTACTTCAACCCCGCCTCACGAGCGCGAATGATGGCTTCGGCCCGGTTTACCACTTGCAGTTTGGCGCAGATGTTGCTGACGTAGTTACGCACGGTCTTATCGCTCAACGCGAGGTGTTGGGCAATCTCGGTGTTGGTGTGATGCTGGGCGATGAGGCCGAGAATCTCACGTTCACGGTCAGTCAGTTCGGGGAAGGCGTTGACGGGTACACTTGGGCGCGGGGTCGAGAAATAGCCCATCAATCGGCGGGCGATGGCTGGCCCAAAAATAGCCTCCCCACTGGCCACAGCGCGAATGGCGCGCACCACCTCAGCTTTGGGCGCGCCCTTGAGCAAATAACCCCGCGCCCCGGCTTGCAGAGCGGCAAACACCGAGTCGTCATCTTCAAACATACTCAACACTAGCACGGCCATATGCGGACTGCCGAGGACGATGCGGCGTGTGGCTTCAATGCCATTGAGGCCGGGCATGTTCACATCCATCAAAATCACATCGGGTTGAAGGTTAGCGGCGCTTTCGACTGTCTCCTGCCCGGTGGCGGCTTCACCGATCACTTCCATATCAGCCTCGGTGAGTAAGAGCGCCCGAATCCCGGCGCGAAAGTGGGCGTGGTCATCCGCCAGCAAAATGCGCAGTCTTTCACTCATGGTGAGTTGCGGGTTGAATCAACGGCAAGCGCACTTTTATTTTAGTTCCAGAGCTGGTGGAGGCTGGCGCAAATTCTCCACCAAGTTCCTCGGCCCGCTCGCGCATGGAGGCCAAGCCAACTCCAGCCTGAACTTGAGCGGGAATGCCACCTCCATCATCTTCAATCCATACGTTCAGATTCTTCAGTTCAAGTTTGAGTTCAACGCGGCAGTGCTTAGCCCCAGCGTGGCGCACCACATTCGCCAGCGCCTCCTGCACGAGGCGATAGGCGGCGACTTCCACAGCGGCGGGCAGAGGTGGAAACACATCGGCGTTTACTTGCACCGTTAAACCATTCGCTTGATTAATCCGTTGCGCTTGGGCCTGAATCGCGCCGAGCAATCCCAAATCATCCAGTGCGGGTGGACGCAGGTTGTAAACCAAACGGCGGATGTCAACGGTGGCCGTTTGGGCCTGCGTCACCATATCTTCGAGCAAGGCCACGCTTTGGTCGGGCCGGGTCGGAATTAGGTCACGCGCCGCCTCGGCCTGCGCGGTGAGGGCGGCCAGGGTGGGGCCGAGGCCATCGTGCAGGTCGCGCCGCAAACGCCGCCGCTCTTCTTCCCGCGCCATCACCAGCCGTTCGCGCGCCTGTTGCAATTCCGCTGTAACACGAGCGGCATGAACGGCCACGCCTGCCTGCCGCGCCAGATCCTCCAGCAAACGCCGGTCAGTATTGGAGAGAGTTGTTTCGCCTTCGCGCGGCGCAACGGTGAGGCGTCCCAGAGGCTCGGCTTGATAGAGCAGGGGGAAAG
>JBQTJD010000552.1:0-8734 GCA_052387475.1 Anaerolineales bacterium
CCACCATAATCTTCCCCGCCTCCACCCTTACCGGGTACGTGCGGATGCGCCGCCTGGGATAAGCCAAACACTGGCCAGTGGTGACATCCACCTCCATCGAGTGCCACGGGCAGCGCACGATCTCACCCTCCTTCACCCAATCCGGTTTCCAATCGGTAGCGGCGCTGGCGACCAGAGTGCCCGTCACCTTCCCCTCACACAGTGGGCCACCCTGGTGAAAGCACACGTTCGGCAACGCATAGTATTGGCCGCGCACGTTGAAGACGCCGATGCGGCGGCCGTTGATTTCGACAATGCGCGCTTTTGATTCAGGGATATCGCTTACGTCGGCCACGTAGTATTCCGTCGGCATGGTTTACCGCGCTTTCACATCTTTCAAATTGAAAAAGCGCACGGCGTTCTCGCCCATGATCTTGCGCTTGGCCTCCGGCGAAAAGGGCGCTTGCAGGATTTTGCTCGGATGGTCGAAGTCGTGGTGCGGCCAGTCGGAGGCGAACATCACATTGTCTTCGCCGCCGAAAAGTTGAAAAACTGTCACAAGGTCGCGCATCGTCTCCGGCTCCTCGATGGGCTGTGTGGCGTAATAGAAGCGGCGAATGTATGCGCTGGGCCGCTCCTGCAGAAAGGGCACTTCGCGCCGCCGCTCGGTGTACTCTTTATCCAACCGGTACATCATAAACGGCACCCACGACACGCCGCCCTCGGTGAAGGCGATCTTGAGCTGCGGGAAGCGGACCATCATGCCGGTGTTGATGATGCTGAGCATGTTGGCCATCATCGCCAGAGGATGCGAGAAGGCGTGCCGCGCCAGCGAGGTCTCGTAGCCCTGCAACTGAAACGGGAACACAGGAAAGACACACTCCACGCTGTGCAGCAGCACCGGCAGCCCGGCATCCTGAGCCGCCTGCCACAGCGGGTCGTAGACACGATTGCCGTAGAGCGGATCGAGGCCCGCCGTTGGGAGATAAATGCCGGCGATGTTCGACTCATTGGCATACCGCTCGATTTCACGGGCGCTGGCCTGCGGGTCTTGCGGCGCGATCATCAGCGCGCCCTTCAGTGATGAATCGCGCGCGCACCAGCGGTCGAGCATCCATGAGTTGTAGGCCCGCATCAGGGCCGCGGCATACGCTCGGTCGGGCAGCATCGCAATCCGCAGCAAGTTGTCGGGAAAGAGCACGCCAATGTCAACGCCGAGCTTATCGAGTCCCGCGCGCATTTGCTCGGGCGTGGTGCACTCGCGGTAGGCCACATCATCGGGGAAGGGCGCATCCAGTGGGGTGTACGGCGGGGCCATGTAGGGTTTGGCTGCGCCGGTCTGCGATTCGAGCGCACGCCGCCACGGCTTCTCACAATACGGGGCCAGCTCCGCAGGGCTTTCGTGCAGATGAACGTCAATATCCACGATCAGCATATCTCCTTTGGATGCGCTGGCTGAATCCGGCATGCAAGGTCTCCGTGTGAATCGAGAGTAATCGCGATTATACTGCGCGGCGACCGCCCACTTCCAAAGGACAAGTGTGCACGCACGATCTGTCAGGCGCTATTAAAGAACCCGTCACACCCGCGAAGCTTGTCCCCATGTAAATGGGGAGCGGGTGTCCAGACCATGGCAATGGATTCCCGCAGCCTGCCCCCGCGAAAGCGTGGGGCGGGAATGACGTGCTGAACCAACAGACAACTCGTGCGTGCACACAAGGACAACGACATGAATGTCAGCATGAATGTCAGCATGAACGTCAGCCAGTTTTTCGCCACACGCACCGAGGTGGTCGCTGAGAATGGGGGGGCCACCGGGGGCCACGAGAAGGAAGCTCAGGCGGGGGTGCGCGTTATGCAAGAGGGCGGCAACGCGATTGATGCGCTGGTCGCCGCCGCCTTCACCGGCTACGTCGTCGAGCAGCCGGATTGCACGCTGGGCGGCTATATTCGCATCGCGGTGTTCTGGGCCGAACGGCGCGAGTTTATTACCATTGACGCTTACGTGCGCGGCCCCGGCCAGAGCCGCCCGGATTTCTTCACACCCGATTACTCGAAGCCATTCACCTATTACGGTCATCCGCCCGTGCTTGGGGAGAAATCTGAATGGGGATATTTGGCCCCTGCCGTGCCCGGTGCAGTGGCCGGTCTGTGCGCGGCCCATGCGATGTTTGGCCGGCTGCCGCTGGCGCAGGTGTTGCAGCCCGCCATCGAAGCGGCTGAGGCTGGCGTCTCGGTAACATGGGATTGGGCGTTGCGGATCAATGAAAAGTTGGAACAACTCCGCACGATGCCACATGCCGCTGCGCTACTGTTGCCAAACGGCGACCCGCCCAAAGCTGCCAACCCGTGGTCGTCGGGCCATACGATTGATACTCACGATCTCGCCCATACGCTGCGGCGCATCGCGCAGCACGGCGCGGCGGGCTTCTATTCCGGCCCGGTCGCCGAGGCCATCGAACGAGAGTGTGTATCGCACGGCGGTATCCTCACCGCCGCCGATCTCGACGCCTACCGGCCAAAGACCATGCGCGAGAGGCCTGCGCGCTATCGCGGCCACGACTACATCACCGCTAACGATCAAATCGCTTACGAGGCGCTCAACATCCTCGAGCATTTCGACCTCGCCGCCTTCGGGCCGGAGAGCGCCGAGTACCGGCATGTGGTGGCGGAAACGTTGGGCTACGCTTTTGTGGATAACATGACTCATTACGGTGATCCGGATTTTGTCCGCAGCCCGGTCAATGGCCTCGCCAGCCGCGCCTTCGCCGCTCAGCGCGCGGCGGCTCTGCGGCTCGATCGCGCCGCGGCCCGCCCGATCCACGCCGCCGACCCATGGCCGTTTGAGTCGCAAAGTGAAGCGCCGGAGATCATCTCGGATCAGGTTACGACTGGGCGCATCGCCGGCACCTCGCAAATGGCCGCCGCCGACCGTGAGGGCAACCTTGTTACCTGCATCACGAGCGTGGGAACTTCGTTCGGCTCGCTGGTGCTGATTCCGGGCGCCGGCGTCTTCCTCAACAACGCCATGCGCAACTACGATCCGCGCCCCGAGCATCCCAATCATCTCAAGCCCGGCAAGATGCCGATCTTCGCCGTGCCGACGCTGGCGATGGCGAAGGATGGGCGTGCCATCTTTGGCGGTTGCGGCTCCGGCGGCTATCGCATCACCACCGGCGTGCTGCACACGCTGATGCACAAACTCGATTTTGGGATGGGCTTGCAGGCGGCAATTGATGCCTGCCGCGTGCATTGTCAGGGCGGTGAGACGTATGTGGACTCGCGCCTCCCGGCGGCGGTGCAACAACGGCTGGCTGAGATAGGCCATAGCGTGATCCCCAACGTCGAAGGCCCGTGGCAGGATGACTTCGGGCGCGTCAACGCCATCTATATTGACCCGCAGACGGGACTGTTGCACGCGGGTACCGGGCCGGCGTGGAATTCGGCGGCGGCTGGGTTTTGATCGCGCTCAGGTAAAGTAATTGGTCAGCGTTTCGATCAGTCCATCTATCATTGGCGTCGCGGCGACAACATGCACCGGCAGGCCATTCGCCCGAGCTGCCTCTGCCGTCACCGGCCCGATGCAGGCAACTATCGCTGACCTCACAGCCTCGCGCCCCACAAGTGTGACAAAGTTCTGCGCTGCGACCGGCTCAGCGAAGATGATGGTGTCCACGCCGCGTTGAAGTTCGGCCAGGCCGCTGGCATCAGTGGATGGGGGCAGTGTACGGTAAGCAGCCACCTCACGCACTACCGCGCTCCGAGCGGATAATGCCAGCCCGAACGGTTCGCGAAATTCCTCAGCCTGCAACATCAACACCCACTGCCCAGCCACAGCGCCCATCCGTTCAACCGAAGCGGTGATGTTGTTCTCCTCCACAACGAACTCGGCCAGCGGGCCGTGCTTGGTGAGTGCGCGGGCAGCGGCTTTGCCGAGGGCGATGAAGCGTTGATGTTGCAACACGCGCTCATCCACGCCGGCCGCTGCCAGCCGCGCCCAAAACGCCTCGACCGCCGGCGCGCCGCTGAACACAATCCACACGAACTGCGAGATAACGCGCATCGCCTCTTCGAGCACCGGTGTGTTGAGCAACGCAATCTCAACCGTGGGAAATAGCACAGGAACCGCGCCGCGTTCGGCCAGTTTGTGCCGCAGCTCGGCGGCCTGCGCGTGCGCGCGAGTGATGAGGATGCGTTTGCCGGTGAGCATGTCTACAGATGAAATTTTCGCGCCAGGACGCTAGGAAGTAGAGACGCGCCGCATAAGCGGCGCAACGACTGTTGCGCCAGCGACGGCGTCTCTACATGGGTGTTCAATTGCTTCGTCGGAACAACAACCCCATCGCCCCCAACAGCAGCGCCGCGCCCAGCCAGGCCAGCGGGGCCAGCCGCTCGCCGAACAGCAAGGCCGCTAGCACGGGAGAGGTCAGCGGTTCGGCGAGGGTGAGAATGCTGGCGGTAGTCGCCGAAGTGTGGCGCAGGCCGTTGAGAAACAGCCCGTACGCAAAGGCGGTTGGTACTAGCCCCAGATAGAGCAACATCCCCCAGCCGCTCCATGAAAAGTTCAACGTTAATCCCGTCGCCAGCGCGAACGGCAGCAGCAGCGCAGCGCCCACCCCGAAGCCGATGGCGATGGGATGCAACGGGTGATAGCGCCCGGCCAGCGCGCGGCTGCACAGTATGAGCACGGCGTAGCCAAAGCCCGAGCCAAGCGCAAACAGCATCCCCGTGATTTCATTCGTCCGTTGCCCAATCGTTTCGGGTGTCAGGCCCGACAACAGCACCGTCCCGGTAATTGCAACGGCCAGGGCCAATGCCAACCGGGCCGTAAATCGTTCGCCGAGAAAAACGGCGGCCAGCACTGCCACCATCACCGGCGCGGAACAAATGGTGATGATGATGGCCACACTGACCGGCAGCCATTGCAGCGCGGCGAAGTAGCTGAACTGATACCAGGCCATCATCGCTCCGATGATGACCATCAGCCCGAGGTCGCGGCCCGGCACGCGAAACAGCGCCGGCCCGACGGCGCGCCAAGCCATGAATGCGAGCGCGGGCACTGAGAACGCCATTCGAAAGAAGCTGATCGAGACGGCGTCCGCCTCCGGCGTGGTGTTTTGGATGAGGCGCGTGACGATGCCGACCGTGCCCCACAGCATCGCCGCGCACACAATGACCAACGCGCTACCGCGCGTAGCGGTCTGAGTATTCAATTGGAGAGTCATGTGAAAGTGATCCTGTCTCTAAATGTTGAATCGCGGGCAGGATCGGCGAAGTGGAGACGTTGCCTGCAACGGCTCCACCGTGATTGTGAACCGCCTGCCGTTACCGGGCGGGTGGGGGCGGGAGGATGGAATAGGGGATGGGCAACATGGTCAGTGGAACTCCGGCGCGCATTTTAGCATGCATCTCACTCGGGCCGCAGCAGCAATTTCCCGGTGGTCGCGCGGCTTTCCAAATCCATGTGCGCCTGCGCGGCGTCTTTCAGCGCATAGGTTTTGCCGATGGTCACTTTTAGTTTAGCGGCGCTGACGGCATCGAACACCTCGGCGGCGCGCGTGAGCAGCGTGGGGCGTTCGGCGTTGTAGTGGAAGAGCGTGGGCCGTGTGAGGAAGAGCGAGCCTTTGTTCATCAATGTAATGGGGTCAACGTGCGGGGCTGGGCCGGACGACGCGCCGTAGATCACCATCATCCCGCGCGGGCGCAATACGTTCAGCCCTTTCTCGAATGTATCTTTGCCGACCGAGTCGTACACGACGTGAACGCCGCCCTCGGCGAGTCGTTTGGTCTCGGTCTCAAAATCCTGTTGCGTGTACAGGATCACCTCCGCCGCGCCGGCCTCACGCGCGAGCGCGGCCTTGGCCTCGGTTGAAACGGTGGCGATGACGCGCGCGCCTTTGCGCTTCGCCATTTGCACGAGCAACAATCCGACGCCGCCCGCCGCGGCGTGCACCAACGCGGTCTCACCCGCCTTTAATGGATACACATCATTGACGAGCATGTGCGCGGTCATACCCTGTAATAATGCCGCGCACGCCGCTTCATCGCTTACGCCGGCCGGCACGGGGATAAGTTGGCTCGCGGGCACAGCGGTGTACTCTGCATAACCGCTATTGCGCATCCCGCTCCAGCACACATGCTGGCCGATGGAGACATCGCTCACGCCCGCGCCGAGTTGCTCCACCTTACCAGCGCCCTCCACACCGGGGATGAAGGGCAGCGGCTGTGGGTAGCGGCCGATGCGATGATAGACATCGATGAAGTTGACGCCGGCCACGGTGACGCGCACCAGCGCTTCGCCCGCCGCCGGTTCGGGCGTTGGTACCTCGCGATAGTGCAACACTTCGGGGCCACCCGTTTGCGTGATTTGAATCGCGTGCATGATGTTCTCCGCCTAAATATTGAACCACGAAGCTCACTAAGTCTTTGTGCTTTCTTCGTGTGCTGGGTGGTCTTGGTGGTTAAGCCGCCGGACGCTTCAACTCAAACACATCGCCGAACCGCGCGTACTCGTCGCCGCTCAAACGCCCGACTGGCTTTAGCAGCGCCGCATCCACCGCGCCGGTCGCGCGCAACAATCCCTCGCGAATGTGAAAGACCTGCACCTGCCCGAGCACCAGCGTGTAATGGGTGTCCTGCACCGGCACGAACTGCGTCGCTTTGCACTCCAACGTGATGGCGGCCTCGGCTACGCGTGGCGGCTTCACGATGGTTGACTGCAGCGGCGTCAGCCCGGCGCGCTCGAACTCGTTCACCTCATACATGTATTCGCCCGAGGTGGCGTTCATTTTCTCGGCCAGTGTTTCATCCACTAGATTAAGCACGAACTCACCGGTCTCGCGCACGTTGCGCAAGGTGTCTTTTGGATTTCCCTGCCGTTGCCCGACTGAAAACATCACCGTCGGCGGATTGCCGGCGACGGCGTTGAAGAACGAGAACGGCGCCAGGTTGGCTGAACCATCCGCGCCGAGGCTGCTGACCCACGCAATCGGTCGCGGCACGACGATGCTGATGAGCAACCGGTATGTATCGCGCGGGTGGAGGGTGGTGGGGTTGATTGAGATCATGCGTCAATCGTATTGCGTGGTGCGTATTGCGTCGCCCGAGCCTTACGCACTACGAGATATGCACGACGTCCGCCAACATCGCTTTCACTTGGGTGACTTCGTCATCATTCACCGTGTGGCCCATGCCCGGATACAGCCGCAGCGTCACGTTTGCGCCAAGGCCGACGAGCAAGTCGGCGCTGCGCACGACGCGGTCTTGTGGGATATGGACATCCACATCGCTGCAGCCGAGGAAGATCGGCGTACCAGCCAGCGAGCCTTCGTATTCGCGCGGTTGGTCACCGTTCTCGATGAGGGCGCCGCTCAGCGCGATGAGGCCGCCATAGCGGCGCGGGTTGCGCGCCCCGAATTCAAGCGCCAGACACGCGCCCTGCGAGAAGCCCAGCACAAACACACGCTCCGGTGGGATGCCGGCCATGATGGTGTGATCGACCGTGCCGCTGACCAGCGCCAGCGCGGAGGCGAGCCACGGCTCGTTACTGGCAATGGGCATGTTGAAACGATTGGGGTACCACGTGTAGTTCGCGGCCTGCGGCGCGAGGTAGGCTACCTCCGGCACACCAAACTCACGCGCTAACTCCAAAATGCTCGGCGCATCGGCTCCGCGCCCGTGCAGCATGATCATCGCCGCACGAGCGGTCTCGAGCTTTTCGCCCGTCGTGTACACGGGCTGATCGTCGTGAAGGTTCGGCACTAAAAATAACCGCGAAGACGCAAAGCACGCAAAGAAAACTTTGCGCTCTTCGCGTCTTTGCGGTTCAAATCACAATCGGTTTCAAAGCTCGCTCAATGTCACGACGATGTTGTTCGAGCCACGGCGGCAACTGCAAACCGCGACCCAAATTTGCCACATCTTCATCCACCGCGAAGCCCGGCCCGATGGTCGCCAGCTCGACGATGTGCCCGTCGGGATCATTGGTGTAGATACTTTTGAAGTACACCCGATCCATCACTGGCGACACGCGCACCATCGCGCGTACGATCTTCTCACGCCACTCCAATTGCGTCTGCTCATCAGCTACGGCCAGGGCGAAGTGATGGGTCTGCCCGGCGCCCATCTGCACGCGGCGCACCTTCTGCGGGTCGCGCTCGAAGTAAGTGATCAGCGTGCCGGGCCGCCCGTCACCCGTGCCCCAATACCAGTGCGCGTCGGAACTACTGTTCCGCAAGGTCGGGTCGTCGAAGTTGCTCGTCATCTTCACACGCCGCATCCCCAGCAGGCCGCCAAAAAAGGCATCGGTGCGCTGGATGTCCGCGCCAATCGCGGTGATGTGGTGCATCCCATGTCGCAGCGCTATCTCCTCTGTAATTTCGGAAACTGGCTCGGGCCAAGTGGTGGATTGGATCCTCGCTTCGTCGCGATTGTTGGCGATCATTTGCTCCGGCGGCGCGCGGAACTCCGTGCCGATGGACTCGGGCGCTTCATCCACCGCCCAGCCCGGCCCCACCGTCGCGATCTCGAGGATGGTGCCGTCGGGGTCGTTGAAGTAAATGGATTTGAAATAGTGGCGGTCGAGCGGGCCGGTGACCGATAGGCCAAGGTCGGTCAGACGGCGTTTCCACTTGAGCAGCCCATCGTAGTCGCTCACCGCCAGCGCAAAGTGGTGCGTACCGCCGATGCCCCAGTGCCCGCGTGGCGCGTTTGGCCACTCGAAGAACGTCACCGCTGAGCCGGGGCTGCCGGTCTC
>JBQTJD010000553.1:0-3797 GCA_052387475.1 Anaerolineales bacterium
GTTTCGGTGAAGCCGAGGGGCAGGGTGTAAATCGTGAAACGTGAAACGTGATTCTTATGTGTCATATTGGGCCTCTCACGTTTCACGCATCACGCTTCACGGTCGGCCAGCGTCAGCGTTGCGTGCAACAGTACGTTTGCGCCGTTCACGCAATCATCCCACTCGGTGAACTCGAGCGGGGAATGGCTGATGCCGCCGCGCGATGGAACAAAGACCATGCCCACCTCGCACAAGTGGGCGAGCGACATGGCATCGTGCCCGGCGCCGGAATGCAGCGGCACATGCTGAAGCGCCAACGACGCGGCGGCGGCAGTGAACGCTTCAATTGCGCGCGAACTCATTGATGTGGGCGCGCACTCGCTGTATGGCTCGGTGGTGAGGCTGAGGCCATATTGTCGCGCGATGATTTCGGCCAGGCCGAGCAGCGCCACTTGTAGCGTGTCGAGTTGCTGCGCCTCCGGCCCGCGAAATTCGAGTGACAATTCCGCTGCGCCCGGGATGATGTTGAACGCGCCCGGCAAAAACCTCATCTGCCCGACGTTGACGACGCAGCCCGGGAACTCGCGCAGCACCATCTCGCGCGCGGTGAGCGTAAACGCCGCCGCGCCAATGGCGGCGTCGGCCCGCTGATCCATCGGGGTGGTGCCGGCGTGGTTGGCCTGCCCGTGATAAGTCAGCCGATGCGAACGGATGCCGACGATGCTGTGCACGACGCCGATGGCTACAGCGTTACGCGCCAGGTTCGGCCCCTGCTCGATGTGCAGCTCAAGATAGCCTGCGAGCGTCGCTGGGTCGCGCCGCGCCGCCAGCAATCCGGCCTCCGTCACACCCGCGCGTCCCATCCCGGCCTCTAGCGCCTCCCGCCCGCCGCGCGGCGCATGCAACTCCTCCGCCGTCAACGCCCCTGCTAACGCGCGGCTGCCGAGCAATCCCACCAGCGTGCCCTCCTCATCCGCAAAATCAATCACTTCGAGATGCACCGGAAAAGTTGCGCCGGACTCTTTGATCGTGCGCGCCACTTCGAGCGCGGCCAGCACGCCCAGCGCACCGTCGAAGCGGCCGCCGTTTGGCACCGAGTCGGTGTGCGAGCCGACAAGTAGAGACGCCCCGGTGGGGCGTCTGTGCGTTGAGCGCAGAACAGCGGAGACGTTGCCTGCGCTGTCGGTTCGCGTTTGCAATCCAGCCTCAGCCGCTCGGCTCAGCCACCAGCGTTGCGCGGCGAGGTGCGCTTCGCTCCAGCACAGGCGGTTCACACCGCCATCGCCCGTTGCGCCAAATTGTGAGAGCGTGTCGAAGTCGTTTTTGAAGCGTTCGGCGTTGATGATGGCTGACATGCGGCGATTGTAGAATTGCGGCGGGCGGGATATCAGTCAGCGGATTCAGATACCGGATGAGCGGATTGGCCCGCGTTCCTCCGTTCATCCGCCACCCCAATCCGCTGACAGATCTTTCGTCGCTGTAGAACTGACAAACACCAGCGCCGCGTCAGCCTGGGCGTGGCAACTCGTGTACACTTGGCCACGTAATACCGCGTGAGGAGTCTCTATGCGCCCCTATCGTCGCAGTCACCGTTCGCCCGCCGCGCAAGCCGTGCAGAGCGCCATCTGGATGATCGGCCTCGGCATCCTGTTTTTCACCGGCGATTGGTGGCCGGGCATCATGATTGTGCTCGGGGTGAGCGCGGTCGCCGGGGCGCTGGTCAGTATGATGTGGCCGGGCGGCGCGCAGGTGGAGCCGCCTCACCCATCGCAACAGTTGCCCACAAGCGTAGCGCCTCCTCAGCCCAGCAACATTGGCCGTGCCGAGACGGTTCGTGTGCAGACGCCGCCCGCGCTGCAAAGCGGCGAGAGAGAGCGGAACGGTAGTTCCGACGCGCACAGCGCTTCTCAAGCGCAAGCTTCGCTTGCGCCCGCGCGTGTGGCTGTGCGTTTGCCTGAGATTTGCCCGCAATGTGGCGCGCCGCCGCGCTCGCTCCCTAATCGATCGGATAATCCGAACGCATGCCCGTATTGCGGCACGGACTTGCGGCCTGTGTAAATGAAACCGCCCTCCGGAATGGAGGGCGGTTTTGCTTGAAATTCTGTGCGACGCACTTCATCGGGTCAGGGGCCTGCGTTCCCGCCGCCGAAGTCATCCAGCACCGCCCCGTACGCATCAAAGAAGAACAGACCGATCTGGCCGCCAACGCCTGCATAACTATTGCCTGCATCGGCTGTTCCGACCAATACGTCGTTGATGAAGACTTGCACCGTGCCATCGGCCAGCGCACGCGCCGCCAGCCGGTCACCGTTCATTACCGGCGTACCGGGCGTGAACTCACCGACGAGATCCCAGTCATCAGTGGAAGTGTTGCGCGCTTCGACTGTGACCTTGCCGCGCGCGGCGCTATAACTGACGAGGATCGCGCCGCCCCATAGTGCGTTACGCTGCTTGACTTTGAGCATGAGCGTATGGTGCTCGCTGTCCGGGTCAAGTTTTGTGAGCGTCACGCACGCAACCTGATCCGCGCCGAACGTGGCCGGTTGCCAGAAGACATAGCCACCGCTGCGCACCGCGACGCTGTTGCTAGCGATGCGGTAGCCGCTGGTCTGGCCGCGCCATTTGCTGCCGAGGCCGCCGTTGGCTCGGTTGAAGTTGTCGAGGAGGACGGTTGTTACTGCACCGACTCCATTGTTAGTAGCGTCAGGATCAGCTTCGTTTCCTGTCACGGTTGCAGTGTTCGTGATTGCACAGCCCCCTTGAGGAGTGACAACAATAGTTACTGTAGCGCGAGCGCCATTCTCTAACTCGCCAAGTTGGCAGCTAACAGTGCCATCCGATAGGTCACAATTTCCTTGGCTCGGGGTAGCCGAGGCAAAAGTGGCTTGTGAGGGCAACGTGTCAATCACTGCCACTCCTGTAGCGGCACTTGGGCCATTGTTGGTCACTGTTACGGTGTAAGTCAATTTCTGACCTAAGATTACTGGATCAGGATCGTCAACCTTGGCTATCGTAAGGTCAGTTTCGTTCGGCATCGCCGCCGCTTCCACCAAGGACGTTATTGCTTCACCGATACCTGCTCCTGAAAACGCAATACTACAGACCAACGGCTCTCCCTCAGCAATGTCTACTATCCCATCGGCGTTGCAATCCACGCCACCGGTAGGTGCCAACGCGTTCGTTGCTGCCGCCATGGCCTGTAAATCTGCCACACCGAAAGGTCCAGACGATATACCTATAACTTTCGGAGGGTCGAGAGCCAAGATAGCATTAACCGTGTCCTCAAACGTGGGTCCTGGATAGGGTATGGCTCCAGGGTCGCCTGGTTGATGGAAGGGCGCATCAGTCCAAAGGATGATGAGTTTACTAGCTCCATCCCTAAAGTTTGCCTGTTGACCGGATGGGATACTGGCGCCTGGGAAGCCTTGAGCTGACAGGTCTTGCCCGACACCTGTGGCTGTCTGGTACAAGGCCGGCAATTGACTCTGAGGTTCATCGCCGCCGAAACGTGTGAAGAGACCCGCGATCGTATTCAACACTAAATTAGCGTCGGATGTGAGGTCAACAAGCCGCTCATAGGCTTTGTCCCCAGCTGCAGCGCTTCCAAATGGTGAAATTGGATAGTCCTCATATTTCCCCAATCCAAATCTGAGGTCCGAATTCAAATCGCGCAGGGTCGAGATTATTCCCGGTGCCTGTGCCTTGAAAAATGGCAGGTCATCACTAAAACTGCCTGACAGATCAACTAGAAAGTACACGTCAACCATAGGCGGTCCTATTATTGCGGTCCGGCCGTCTCCGGCAGTGAATGTGCCATC
>JBQTJD010000554.1:0-4104 GCA_052387475.1 Anaerolineales bacterium
CGTGGCTCCAGTTGTACATACCAGGTGCGCTTTCGTAATACGCCCACGGAAAGTATTCGGTGATCGTCGGCGCGCCCATAAGCCGCACCATCTCCAATGTGCGCAGGATTTTCCACGCCTCCACTTCGTCCGTGAGGCGGGTGTGCGTGCACACGATGGGGTGCTGCATCTGCACGGTCTGCGGCGGGCCGAGTACGACCAGCGGCGGGGGCGATTGAGCCCACGGCAAGATGAGCGCGAGGACGATGGCGCGGGGGAGCCACGCGCGGTGGCGATAGATTTGTTGGAACATCACGTGAGATTGTAACCACAAAGACTCGAAGACACGAAGGACAAAATATCTTCGTGAGCTTTGAGCCTTCGTGTCTTCGTGGTAAAGCCCGTCTACGGATAGATGGCGGTGAGCGAGTATTGCCCGCCCGTGTAAACCTGAGGCGTGAAGATCATAGCGTAATACAAACCGGCGGAGCCGTTGTGCGTCACTTGATACGGCGGGCTGGCCGAGAAACCGACGCGGTTGTTCGTGTTTTGATAGTAGAGATGAACCTGCGCACCGTTCGTCAGCCCGGTGGTGTTGAGGGTGATCGCGCCATTGTCGGCGGTGAAGGAAAAGTAGTCGCGATCTTCGCGCGCGGCGTTCGTGCCGCAGTAGCCGCGCCCCGAGACGATGGGCCCATTGGCTTGATTGAACGCATCGTTGATCTCGGTCTCACACGGCAACAGATACGCCATCGCGTAATCGCGGAAGATAGCGGGCAGAAAGACGAGCGGGATTTCGTCGTCCGTGATCGTCACGGTGCTAAGGGTCGGTGACATCAGCGCCGCGCCGGTTGGGCTTGACAGCGCGACCATGAACGAGCGCGGCGGCGCGAAGATGCCGTTATTGATAATCGGAACGTTGACGCCGGCCTGCCCGCTGAGCGGCGGGATCGTCAGCACGGTTGAGACTGCGCCGTAATCCACCCCGGCGAGGGCCGTGCCGTTGCTTGTCGCGACGTTCACCGTTACCGTCACCGGCGAGGCGACCGCCAGCGTCGCGCTTACCGCTACCGATCCGCTCGCTTCATTTACGGTCACAGTTGCCGGGCTGACCGACACCGCCGCGAGCTCGTACGCGCCGAGATCGCACCGCCCGGCCTGACTGCGCGCGGCGGGCGACCCACGCTGATCGAACAGCAATGTGGTGCCGGCGTGATCGGTGCAGGCCGTTGGATTACCGGCGTTGCGCGCCGGGCTGGCGGCGAGCAGCGCGTGTGTGTGCGAAGGCCCGCCGTTGTTTTGCAGCGGGCCGAGCAGCGGATCGATGTTGGCGAGGAAACCAGTAGTATTACCGCCGACCGAGCACGTAGCCGGATTTTGAATCAAGTTGTAGCCGGCGAGCGTGAGCGTGCCGGAACAATCACGCGGATTGTTGAGCGAGTCTTTGTTTCCGGCCACGATGGAGTTGCGCAGCGTCACCGTGCCGCCCGTAACGCTATCAATCCCGCTCGCGGTGTCGCTGGTGTTGTTGGCGACCGTCACACTGCTCAGTTGCGCCGCGCCGGTGGCGGCGTTGAACAAGCCACTGCCGCCATTGGTCGAGATGGTGCTGTTGGCAACACGCAACGTACCGCTATTGAATATCCCAGAGCCGCCGTTGTTGATGATAGCGGTTGACGTCAACGTGAGCGTGCCGAAGTTGCGCACGCCGTTGGCCGTGCCGTTACGGATGGTCAGGCCTTGCAGCAAAACACTCACACCCGCTTGCACATCGAATACACGCGTGGCATTGCCCCCATCCACTGTCACCGCCGCGCCGATGTCGCCGTACAAATCAACACTGTCGGTGATGATGAGGCCGCCGAAGCCGGGGTTGAGCGTGTACGTGCCCTGGCTCACCACAATCGTATCGAGGCCGGCGGTAGCGTTGGCCTGCTGAATGGCAGCGCGCAACGTGCATTGGGGGCCTGGCTGTCCGCTATCAATATCGCAGGCCGAGTCGCTCAGGTTCGCGTCACTCGCATCGGTGAGGGTATTGACGACGAAGATCGCCGCTGCCGACACCTGCGCCCGGGCGGCCCAAGCGGATGCGCCGAGCCAGACGCTCAGCGATGATAGCAACACAAGCCGCAGCAAACGAGTGAAGACGTGCACGCTCGCATTGTACTCACTTCGGCGCTTGCAGTTCTAACAAACGCTGCCCGACGTTACGGCGGCACAGGCGTGGCGGTCGGTGGTGGAGGCGGCGGTTGTGTGGGCGGCTCGGCGGTTGGCGCCGGCGGCGTCGCTACGCTTACGGTGGCCGTCGCTGCGCTGACGGTCGGCGGTACGATGACGGTAACGACGCGCGGCGGTTGTGTAGGCGGTGGGATAAAGACGAAACTCGTCGGAGTCTCGGTGGGGATTTGAGTGAGTGTGGCCGTCGCGGTATCAGTCGGCGATGGAGTCGCGGATGGGGTAGCTGAGGGGGTCAAGCTCGCCGTGTGGGTGGCGGTTGCTGACGGGGAGGCGGTAATCGTCAGCGAAGCAGTGGCCGTCGCAAAGATCGGCAGCCCGCCGCCGAAGATCATCCCAGCCCCGACCGCACCTATCAACGCAATCGCCCCCAACGCACCGACCATTAACCACCGCCACGGTTGCGGGCGCGCGACGGGTGATGTGATTTGACTATAGGTGAGGGTACGGGCGGTAGTGAGCGTCGAGGCGCGCCCTTCGGTGTCTTCGGTGCGCAGCGGGCTGGCGCGCAGTGGGCCGTTCCATTGCGCCGTCACCACCTCCGCAAACTCGTTGGCGTTTTGATAACGGTGATCGGGGTCGCGCGCGAGCGCCTTGATCACAATGGTGTTGAGGCCCTCGGGCAAGCCGGGCCGTAGCGAGTCGAGCGGCGGCGGGGCCTCGTTGAGGTGTTTGTACAGCACCTGCATCGGCGTGTCGGCGGCGTGCGGCACCTGCCCGGTGAGCATCTCATACAAAATAATGCCGAACGAATAAAGGTCGCTGCGCGCGTCAATCTCGCGGTCGCCGAGGGCCTGCTCGGGGCTCATGTAATCGACCGTGCCCAACATCGCGCCGCTGAAAGTGATGCGGGTGATGACGCGCTCGGTCAGTTTGGCGAGGCCGAAATCCGAGAGGCTGCTGTAGCCGCGCGCGTCAAAGAGGATGTTGGACGGCTTGAGGTCGCGGTGGACGATGCCGCGCGAGTGGGCGTGATCGAGCGCGGCGGCGATGGCCTGCACGATGGGGATGATCTGCGCCAGCGGCATGGGCTTGCGGGCGATGCGGTCTTCGAGCGTGCCGCCCGGCATGTAGCGCATGACGATGTACGGGATGCTGTTCTCGCCGCTGAAGTCGTACACCGGCACGATGTTGGGATGTTCCAGCCCGGCGACGATGCGGGCCTCGCGCATAAAGCGCGCGCGGAATTGCGCGTCGCGGGTGAACTGCGCGTGGAGCAGCTTGATGGCGACGGGCCGGTCCACCACCGGGTCGTGGGCGAGGTAGATTGTGGCCATCCCCCCTTGCCCGATCTCTCGGTTGATGTCGTAGCGGCCTATCTTACGCAGTGTTGGCACGGTCACCGATCTCAGCGCACATTCACAGCAACGGCTTGCATTGTAGCCGCCGGTAGGCTGCGATAGATTGGCCGTGCGCGTGCGAGGCTAACCTGAGGATAACCCGCGGAAACACTGTTTAGCTGCAACTAGGAGGATAGGTGACACGCAGCGTGTAAGTTTGTGTGGCATTGTAGCCAGATGCCGTGAAGACGCGGATGTAATAAACTCCTGCCGAACCCGCATAACTAATGTGATACGGTGGATTGGGGGCGAAGGCTACACGGTTGTTGCGGTCTTGATAGAAGAGTTGCAACTGGCCTACCTGACCTGGGTAAGCGGCCGGGCCAAAATTCGTCAGACTCACCTCTATCGTGCCGCTGTTAAGCATAATGATGCTATAGAAGTCGTCGGCATCATCCGGCTTACCAAAGTAGTCTCGACTAGATATCAAGGGGCCGTTGGCTTGCTGCACTGTGTTGTTGGGCTCACTTTCATTGGGACCAACAAAGCAGCCAATGTAGTTCTTCAAAACGCTTGGTAGAAAGAGTAGACGTTCGGGCAGTTCGGATAT
>JBQTJD010000555.1:0-2038 GCA_052387475.1 Anaerolineales bacterium
CCCATCCTCTTCAGTGTGCTCGTCAAGATTTTGCAGATGAAAAGAGTGCTTGCCATGAACACCAAACTAATAATCCGCTCTCTAACCTGGGGGCTGCGACTGGTCATCGCCGCTGCGCTAGTCGTAGCCGGGCTGTCGGAGGCGAAACCAGCCAGCGCCAGCCACGACCCGTATCTCTGGGTTACCATCGAAGCCATTGATTGTCTGGGCAGTTTTGATTTTGGCAGCCAGCCGGACTTCTACGCCCTGATCACGATCAATGGCCGCACCGTAAAGAAGGGCCACATCAGCAATCGTTGCGCCATCGCGCCGAACTGGGAAGTGTCGAAGTACGTGGGCAGCCAGGCTATGACCTCCGTCGTCATCCGCGTCTACGACGAGGACGGGTTCTGGAGCGCCGACGACGTGGCCGATCTGAAGCCGGGCGCTGGCACATCGCTGGCTTTGACCGTGACCCGCGAGCCGTGCGCCGTGACCGGCGATGTCGTGGGCCACTGTGACAGCCAACTGCAAAGCGCCGGTCGGTCGAGCGATTCGGCGCGCATCGTCTTCCGCGTTCATTACGAACAGTGCAGCGTCGGTGGTGTGTGTCACTTGCCCTAACGCCTGAAACTGTGTCACCGGAGCGCCGGCGCCGACCCAGGCGCTGGCGTGGTCAGGCATGAGCACGATGTGTGTCCATCTTCAAGCGAAAACGATGCCGGAGGCGGGTGACGCCGACGGCGACCCAACATAGAAACGGAGGCTTATCATGTTCAACCTGTTGCATTCCTCTCAGAACGCGCTACGCCAAATAGGCATACTGGCGCTTTTGGCCGGGCTGGTGTTTGCGCCGTTCTCCGTGCGTCCAGCCCTGGCGCACAACCTCACCCCGCCCCGCATCCTCCAGGACTGCGCCCACTTCTTTCACGGCTTTGGGCCGGTGGATGTGGCGCGCAGCTACTTCGACTTGCGCACCGGAAGCGCCTACCAGTTCCGCCAATCGGTCTCGCCCGACGGCACGTACGGCGGGCTGACCGACTGCGGGCACGGCGCTGGGCCGAAGATGCGCCTGTGGAATATCTGGATTGATTTGCCGCAAGGCGTGGGCCGGCGGGTCATCATCCGCCCGACGTGGGGGCTGGGCGCGCCGCAGACCGCCAGCGCCTGCCGCGAGTCAAACATCGTTTACAAAGTGTGGGTGATGTTCCGATACTCCAGCGACCATATCCCCCTCCGCGACGGCGACAGCGTGCTGTATGGCGTGTGGACAGCGGGCAATGAGAGCAACCCCGGCTGGTGCGCGTGGCGCTCGGACAATCCCCGCACGCCGCAGGTGGAGACCGACCCCACTCAAGTCACGGTGGACGCAGAGTCATATTCGAGCATGACCCACATCCTGGTCAGCGCTCAGGCCGTGCAGCACGTGCGCGTCACCGAAGATCGGTGGATCTTCGGTACTCGCTCGGTGAAGGTGTTGGTGTCGGTCCGGCCCTTTCCCTGACTCATCGTCCGCGATTCTCGCCCGGTGACTGTCACCTTGAGCAATTTCCGTTTTGATGTGGGCTATCCAGATACCGCGTCGGTCTGGCCTGCGTCATTTCGGAATGTGATCTGATCGAAAGGAGAATGTTCCCATGTTCACCCTCACGACCCTCACCCGATTTGCCCTGATCGGGGTGGTGGCGTTCGCCGCGGTCGCGCCGCCGGTGCCCGTCGCCGCCCAGTCCACGCGCGACATAGGCGCGCCTGCCAGTGATACCCAGGCGCTGGCGAACACCGTTGTCCCAATGGGGATGCCGGTTGCAGAGACGGCGGTAGAGAAGATGGGACAGCAGACTTGGGATCCAAGGTTCAATGCGGTTTTCTTTAAGTACAACTCATATCGCACACTTGACGCAAGCAGTCCCATTTATCACGCCTGGTCTCAAACCTGGACCCACGTGCTTACGTTTCCGAACGATGGACTCAGCGCCACGGATCTAAACCTCTTCTACGACCGGAATACTGGTTTTGCGAAGAGCTACTGGTACGATAGCAACGCCCAGATCTATTTTCT
>JBQTJD010000556.1:0-2456 GCA_052387475.1 Anaerolineales bacterium
CGCCCAATCGTCTTCAATGACTACGGTCTGAAAATCTGGTGAGGTCTGAAAGCGCCACGCCTCCCCCTGCGCGTAGCGCTTAGTTCAACATCAAGTAGGCGGAAAAATTCCGCCTAAGCATCCGGGATCATAGACGGAAATCGCCGTCTGAAAAAGGGCCGCCGGGAGGCGGTTTGCGGAAAAATTCCGTATAAGCCCCTCATGGGTGCGGAAAGGCGGAAACCGTTATCCGTCTTTTGTCCGTGCTGTCTGGTGACATTGAACGCCGACCCGTGCAATCCGTGAGCGTCCGTGTACCCCCAGCCAGCTTCAAAACACCGCCGTCGCTTCCTCGCCCTTCTCAGGCTTGGCAATCGTCGCCGGGTCCACACCGGCCATCAGCAGGCCGAGATATTCCTTCGTCACTTCCGCCGCTTCGACCACGGCCATGACCTTGCCGCGATACATCACCGCGATACGATCCGACAGCGCGAGGATTTCATCCAGTTCGGTGGAGACGAGCAGCACCGCACAGCCTTCCATGCGCTTTTGCACGATGCGGCTGTGGATGTATTCGATGGAGCCGACGTCGAGGCCGCGTGTGGGCTGCGAGGCGATGAGTAGATAAATGGGGCGCGACAGCTCGCGGGCGATGATGACCTTTTGCTGGTTGCCGCCGGAGAGCTTGCCCGCCGCCGTGGTGATGCCGGGCGTGCGCACGTCGAATTGCTTGACGCGCTCGGCGGCGGCCTTGTCCACCGCCTCTTGTTGAATCACCACGCCCTTCGCAAAGGGCGGCAGGTAATAGGTATTGAGCACCATGTTGTCGCTGATGGGGTAGCCGAGCACCAGCCCGTCACGCTGGCGGTCTTCGGGCACGTGGCCGACGCCCAACTCCACGATGGCGCGCGGGCCGGCGTGCGTGGTGTCGGCGCCGCAAATCGAGGCCGAGCCGGAGAGCGCCGGGCGCAAACCGGTGAGCGCTTCCACCAGTTCGGTCTGGCCGTTGCCCTGCACCCCGGCGATGCCGACGATCTCGCCCTCGCGCACCTCGAGCGAGACGCCGTTCACGGCCAGGTTGTCGCGGTCGTCCAACACGCGCAGATCGCTGACTTTCAGAACAGGGTTGCCCGGCTTAGCCGCTTCTTTGTGCGCCGTCAATTCCACCTGCCGGCCCACCATCAGCGACGCTAACTCCGCCTCGGTCGCCGTCTTCGGGTCAGCGACGCCCACCACCTTGCCCAGCCTCAGCACGTTGATGCGGTCGGCCAGCGCCAATACTTCGCGCAATTTGTGGGTGATGAAGATGATGGACTTGCCCTTCGCCACCAACGAGCTGATGACTTTGAACAGGTCGTCGGCTTCCTGCGGGGTGAGCACCGCCGTCGGCTCATCGAGGATGAGGATGTCGGCGCTGCGATACAGCAGCTTGATGATCTCGACGCGTTGCTGCAAACCGACCGGCAGGTCTTTAATGTACGCGTCCGGGTCCACGGGTAAGCCGAACTGCTCCGCGATCTGCCGGATGCGGGCCGCCGCGCCCCTCCGATCCAGCGCCACGCCGCCGATGAGCGACTCGACGCCCAGCATCACGTTTTCGGTGACGGTCAGCACCGGCACGAGCATGAAGTGCTGATGCACCATCCCGATGCCGGCGGCAATCGCATCGTTGGGGCTGCTCACTTTGATGGGCTTGTCCTTGACGATGATCTCCCCCTCGTCCGGCTGATACAGGCCGTAGAGGATATTCATCAACGTGGATTTGCCCGCGCCGTTCTCGCCCAGCAGCGCGAGGATCTCGCCCTGATTGAGGGTCAGGTCAATATGATCGTTTGCCAAAACACCGGGGAACCGTTTGGTGATGCCGCGCAATTCGATGATGGGTGGCATGGGGTTGAATTGTGAGCAGGAATGGGATAGCGCGAGTTTAGCACAAGGCCCAAAAAAGAAACAGGCGGCCCGGATGTTTCCGGGGCCGCCTGTTTGCAATTTGCCCAAAGGACTTAAGCAGTTGAGTGATTACAACTCGCCCTCACCCAGCGCAACATTAGTTGCGACACCCTCTCCCGGAGGGAGAGGGAGATACGCCCGGAAATTTCGAGACCACTCCCCTCTCCCAGCGGGAGAGGGGTTGGGGGTGAGGGCGAAATTCAGGCAACCACGTAACTCCTACCGCTTACTTCAGCGACGAGAAAGTATTGACCTTGATCGTGCCGGCGATGATGTCGGCTTCGATCTTCTTCAATTCATCCTTGAGCGCCTGTGGCACTGTGCTATCGAAATCGTGGAAGGCCGCCAGGCCGACGCCCCCATTCTCCAGCGTGCCCACGTACGTGCCGCCCGCGAACGAGCCATCCGACACCGCTCGCGCCGCCTCCGGCACCGAGAGGTCCATCCGCTTGAGCACCGAGGACAGCATGATCGAGCCAAACTCGGACGCCGAGACGAACATGTCGGTGTCCACGCCGATCATCATC
>JBQTJD010000557.1:0-1866 GCA_052387475.1 Anaerolineales bacterium
GCCAGCCATGGCGGCTGGATTGACCGATCATGTCTGGACGATGGACGAGCTACTCAGCTTTCGTGTGCCGCCCAATTACCTGTGCTAAGCGCTTTTTCGCTTTGTACCCGTTACAGGGACACTACCACGTTGTGGGGATAAGTGAAATAAGAAAAGTTGACCTGTCCAAAGTGTCCACATCCCAAGATGCACTCACGACAGGATATATAAGTATTGGCATTGTTTTAGGAATATTGACCACCTTGCTTGTTTGGAGCGCGTCAAGATTTGTTGCTTACATTCGGATTTTGTTTAAGAAAAGCAGTAATCGCAGCCGAAGATCCTCTTGATGAATATGCGGGCAAACAAACGGTTGCAGCAAACCGGCTCCGCTTCACGAGCGGCTGAACCACCATGTTCGTCCGCTACGTTTCTGCAAGCAATTTGCAATAGATGAACCTGAATTTTAGACTGGTTCAGTTTTGAGTTGGGCCAACCTGCTAATTCTCTCGTACCGTGGAAACTCGCAGCCTGCTCTCGGTCGGTATTGACGTCGGCACGACGACGACGCAACTGGTGTTCTCGCGGCTGACGCTCACCGACACCGCGCGCGCCGGGCAAATCCCGCGCATCGGAATCACTCAGCGCGAGATCGTGTATCAAAGTCCCATCACCTTCACCCCGCTGCTCGATCACGACACGGTGGATGCGGCGCGGCTGACTGAACTGGTGCGGCGCGAGTACGCGGCGGCGGGCGTCGAGCCGGGGCAGGTGGAGACCGGGGCCGTCATCATCACCGGCGAGACGGCCAAAAAGAAAAACGCCGACGAGATCGTGCGCGCGCTGGCCGGGCTGGCCGGTGAGTTCGTGGTTAGCGTGGCCGGCCCGAACGTGGAGAGCGTCATCGCCGGACGCGGCGCGGGCGCGGCGCAGTACGCGCAATCGCACTACACCACCGTGACGAATGTGGACATCGGCGGCGGCAGCGCCAACAGCGCCATCTTCAAGGGCAGTGGGCTGGTGGCGACGGCAGCGATGAACTTCGGCGGGCGCATTCTCGAAATCGAACATCGCTCCGGCGCGATACGCCATATCGCCGAGCCGGCGCAACACATCATCGCGGAGTTGCATTTGCCGTTTGCCATCGGCTATCAACCCACGCTCACGGAGTTGCGGGCATTCACCGACCGCATGGCCGACCTGACCGTCGAACTCATCGAAGGCGGCGCTTCAGCGCTGGCGCAGAAGCTCTATCTCACCCCGCCCTCGCCGGTATCGGGCAAGGGCACGGTTCTGATGCTGTCGGGCGGCATCGGCCATTACGTCCATCACCCGCTCGCCCTTCACGAAGTGGCGGATGTGATGCTGCACGATGACGTCGGCCCGCTGCTCGCGGAATCGCTGCGCCGCCATCCGGTGTTGCAATCGTATGAGCAAATCAAACCCGCAGAGACGTTGCGCGCCACCGTGCTCGGCGCGAGCACGCAAACGGTCACGCTCTCCGGCTCGACGATCTGGGCTGAACGCGAAATCCTCCCGCTGCGCAACGTGCCGGTGATCCGCCCGGCGCTGACCGGCAGCAACTGGCAACCCGGCGACGTTGCGACTGCGATTGGCGAAGCGGTGCGCCGTTGGGATGTCGAAATCACGACCGATCCGTTCGCCATCGCGCTTGAACTGAATCTCGCCCTCGATTACACTCTGCTCCTGAAGCTTTCCACCGGGATCAGCGAATATGCCAAATCCATACCCACCGGTCAGCCGCTCGTCGTCATTATCGAGCGCGACTATGCCCAGGCGTTAGGCCAGACGGTCAAAAGCCTTGCGCCCGAGCGGCCGCTGCTGGTCATTGATCAGGTCGGTCTGACCGAGGGCGATTACATTGAT
>JBQTJD010000558.1:0-2333 GCA_052387475.1 Anaerolineales bacterium
ACTTGCACTTCCGTCCCGCGCCCCGGCCCCGTGTTGAGGACAAGTTTTCCGCCGAGGCTCTCGGCGCGCTCGCGCATGCCGAGCAGACCGAAGTGGCTGCCATTCCCGCTGACGCCGTTGGATTGAACCGCCGCCAGGTCAAAGCCGCGACCATCATCGCGCACGGTAAGGACTAGAATCTGCGGCTCAAACGCCACTTGCACCACTACCCGCCGGGCAGCGGCGTGTGCGCTCACATTTTGCAGCGCCTCCTGCATGATGCGAAACAGGCTGATCTCAACATCCGGCGCGAGACGATAAGGCTCGCCCTCAGCCTGCACCTCACACGGTAAGCCGGATTGTGTTTTGAAGCGGTCGGCATAGCGATGCAGCGTTGGCATCAGGCCCAGCGCGTCAAGCACCGGCGGGCGCAAATCGTGAATGATCTCGCGCATCTCGCGCTCGACGTGATGGAGGATGTCACCCACCTGCTGCAAGGCGTCATTCGCCGCGGCCAGGTCACTCTTTCGTAGCCGTTCGCGCCCGCTCTGCAATTCCAGCAGCGCGCCCACCAGCAGTTGATTCAGCCCGTCATGCAAATCCAGCGCAATGCGCTGCCGTTCGCGTTCCTGCACCGTCACCGTCTCGATGAGCAAGCGCTGCAATTGTTCAGCCTTCTGCGCCAACGCTTCGGTGGCCTCGTTGAGTTGGCGCGTGCGCTCGCTGACTTTGTCTTCCAGCTCGGATTTGGCCGCCGTAAGTTGCTCATTGAGCTGGGCGTTGCGGATGGCGATGGCAACCTGCGTGGCGTAGGTGACCAACAAATGTTCGTGATCATCGGCATACGGGGACGGGCGATTGGCGACGCCGATCATGCCGAACGGCTCGGCGCCCATGCGTAGCGGCACGCCCAGGAAAGTGTGCACCGGCGGGTGCCCCCGCGGCTGACCCACCCGCCGTGGATCTTCCATCGCATCCTCCGACCGCACCGGGCGATTCTCCAAGACCGTGCGCGCAAATACATTCGGTCGCAGGGGGATGACGTGCTTCTCAAAATAAAACTCGGCGCTCGGATGGAAGCCGCGAATGGCGACGACATCCATCAGCTTGCCTTCGGTTGTGTTCAGCCCGATAAAGCCAAAGCGCGACTCGGTCAACTCAAGACAATGGCTCAGAGCGGTGTCGAGCACGGCGGGCAGATCGCGCAGGGCGGAAATTTCGACGGCCAGCGCATATAGCGCTTCCAGTCGTTCTCGGTTCTCCACGTCGGAGGGCAGGTGTAAGGACCGGGTGCTCACGTTGAGATTCTATCCGCAAATGCTGGAACGAGTTTGCCAAGCGATGAGCGCGGCTCCCTCATTCCCAGCGAAAAGCCTGCCAACAAAACTTATGAGTAGCCGTGAAGGTCGTTTCAGGTGGGCCAAACTCGCGCTCTGCCCAAGCCCGCAATTCAGCCAGACATTCCGAAAAGAACTGCTCTGGCACATCCCAGGTGCTCGACCACGTGCGGTGCTCAATGGTTTCAAGCGCATGCGCCACCGTGCGAGCAACGCGCCACTCGCCTACGAACCGCTCCTCCATCGTCGCGCCGGTGTCAAGCAGAAATTTTTTTACGTCCTCAAAATCGCGGGCGCCGGGATAATCCCCAGGCAGGCCACGCGCTTTCACAATTTCACGCCATTTTTCGAAGAAGCGGCCAGCGATGGCATCTGGCGGGCGCCAATCGGAACCGGTGAGGTACACACCGCCGGGCCGCAGCACACGCCGTAACTCATTCAACGCCTCTTGCCAGTTGGGGATTAAGTGAAAGACGTGCACGCTGAGGGCCGCGTCGAAGTGTTGATTGGCCAGCGGCAGGCGGGTGGCATCGGCGTTGAGCAACACGGGAACCGGGCCAGCCGCGCGCTGCACCAATTCGGCCATCATCTTCCGCGAAAGATCCACCCCGACGAGGCGCACCCCGCGTGCGGCCAATGGCCGGGCGATGCGGCCTGTGCCCACGCCAATCTCAAGTGCGCGCACCGGGCCGCCCATCATTTCGACAGCCGCCTCAGCCACCACCTCGCCAATGCCGGGCGGGAAGCCGCGCGTGGCTTCGTAGATGCTTGCGGCGCGGTCGAAGTTGACAGACATCGTCATGTGCTGACGATAACGCGACGTTGCCGGAAAGTCAAAGGCAATCTCTCGCCAGGCTCGCCAAGCGCGCTAAGAGCGCCTAACAAAAAGAAACGTGCGGGGCGCAAAAAAAAAGCGGGGCCCCTACAAAAGTCTGTGAGTTTTAAAAAAAACCAGAGGAGGGGTTGGGTCACGCTCGAGAGCGGTGGGGATGTTTGACAGGGTGGCGGGGGGTGTTT
>JBQTJD010000559.1:0-3224 GCA_052387475.1 Anaerolineales bacterium
AGACCCCATCCCCAGAAACCAGGAACCAGAAAGCAGCATCCAGAAATCAGGAAGCAGAAATAGCAGAGACAGGGGAGAAGAGACGATACCCGAGAGTGTTGAGGAAGCTGACGGGAACGAGCCTGAAGCGGAAGGCACAGCGGGCGTCCCAATGATTGTCGTCCCACGACCCGCCGCGCACGGCTTTGAAGCGTTCGCCGTAGTCGTCATTGGCCGGGCCGCCGGGATAGGCCTGATACCAATCCGCCGTCCACTCCCACACATTTCCACTGGCGTCGTGTAACCCGTAGGGCGAGACGCCGTTGGGGTACAGCCCGACCGGGGTAGTGTTGAGGATGCGACCCTCGTTGGTATTGCAACGCGCCGAGTCGAATTCACCCTCCCACGGATACTGACGGCCATCCGTGCCGCGCGCCGCCTTCTCCCATTCCATCTCGGATGGCAAGCGAAACTCGTGACTCGTGACGGCTGACAGCCAACGTGCGTAGGCTTCAGCCTCGTGCCAGTTGACGCCGATGACCGGCTTAGCCGGACTGTTGAGCGTGGTGTCCTCCCAAAACGCCGGCCGGTCGAATGAACGGCTGAATTGCTGGCGACCACGATCACGGGCCTTCTCGTCTGTCAGTTCAACCACCTCCTTCCAAAAGTTGATTGTGCCTTGAGTTCTTCCCAGACGCTGAAGCTGCTCGGCCCAATCCGGCACACGCTTGAACAGGTCACGAGTCCCAAGCCATTGTTCAATCGCGGCGTCGTGGGCGTCCGCGCCGCCTCCCCGCCACAGCCAGCCCGCTTCACTCCACCAGCCTTTAGCATCGTAACCGCCATCTTCGATGAAGAGCCGATACTCGGCGTTGGTGACAGGGTAACGGGCCGCGCTGTACGCGGGCAGGGTCAGCCGTCGTTCGGTGGTGTGCTCTTGATCGAATGAGTCTTCCTCCTCCGGCGCGCTGCCGCGAATGAACTCGCCTTCGGGCACGTGCTTCATCGGCGGCGCAATGGCCGAGACCTTGCGGCCCTCAAACTCAAATTCGCGCGGGCGCAGGTCGGGATGGCCCAGCTCACCCAGCGCCAGCCCGGCGGAGATGCGGGCGCGAATCCGCGCGCCTAAATCGCGCTGGCGCTCCAGCAATTCGCCGCGCAGCGCATCGGCCAGCCCTTTGAGGTCGTCGCGCTCATCGGGGCGGGCCTCGGCCAATGCCCGCCCCGCCAAGGGCGGGTGCGTGGCGCGAATGGCCGCGATCAGGCGCGGCGCATCCGCGCGAGCGAGGCCGCCGAGCATCACCACCGTCTCATCCCAGCGCGTGGCGGGCGGCGGGTCGAGGCGTTCTGCGCCCGGTTCGCCGTCGGGGGCCTGCCAATCCACCTGCCAGTGGCTGTCCAATACCTCGCCGGCCCTGAAGCGGCGCAGCAGTTCGCGCGCGGCGAAATACTCCTGAAAGAGTTGATGCCGGAATTCGTATGGCGGCCCGTCATCGGGGCCGAGCGCGTTGAGCAGGGTCGAGTCAACGCCAAGCTTCAGCGCCTGGTCGAGCGTCAGCCGGGCCGGACTTTTAGTTGAAAGCGGAATGGCTTCGACAGCGGCGCGGTCAAAGACCGTGCCCTCGCCCACGACTTGCACCTCGTACGCGATCCGGCCCAGCGCCTCCATCTCGGCGGCCAGCGTCGCCTCGGCCTTGACCCGGAAGGCCGAAGGCTGGTTGTCCGAGTCGATTTCGTAGGCGAGGCGGTCCACCGCCGCGTCTTCCAAAATCACGCCCTTGCTGTCGGCCAGCGATTGGCCTTTGGCGGCGCGGTCGGCCAGCAGCGACAGCATCATCGCATTGCGCGCCAGGTCTTCAAAGCGTTTGTCGCCGGTGCGCAGGCGGTCGCGCAGCGCGCGCCAGTGCTTGTGGCCCGGCTCCGGGTCGAAGCGCAGGTGAAAGTATTTTTGGATGCGGTCGTTGTCGAGCTGCTGCACATGCACTTCGGCCAGTTGCAGGAGCGGCGCATACTCGGCCTTGCGGCAGGCGAAGATGGCGAGGTTGCCGGCGGGCAGTTCACTCTCGCTCTTTGCCCAGCGCCGCCAGTCATCAATCCGTTTGTTCCGATCCTCGGCCGGCATCTGGTTGAGGCCATCCAGCAAAAAGCACGCCTGCCCGTAGGCAATGGCCTCGCCATAGGTCTGGCCCAGCCCGGTGTTGGCCCACTGGCTGAGCAGGAAGTCGGCAGGCAGTTCGTCCGCTTTGCGGAAATTCGCCAGGCTGAGGCTGATCGGCAGTTTGCCCTGCGCCGGGTCGCGCAGGCGCTCCCGAGCCAGGTCATGCGCCAGCCGGTAGAGGGTGGTGGTCTTGCCCGCGCCCGGCTCGCCCAAAATCACAAGGCGTTCGGTGTGATATTGCCGAATGGCATCGCGCACATCGTCGAGCGGCAATCCCGCTTGACTGATGCTGGCATCGCTCAGGTTGTAATAGCGCAGCGAGGAGGCCAGTGGCAGGTATTCACGCTCCCAGCGCGCATAGGTGTTGCCGAGGATGAACCAGGTGAGGTAGATTTCTTCTTTACGGCGCGCATTGCCGTCAACGGCCAGCGACCGCAGCGCCTCCAATTCTGAAGGATGAACGATCGCCGCGCTTGCGCCCGTTCCAATGGCAATGCCCGAGCCGCTGATGTTGCCGACCGTGATTTGCGTACGCGGCTGGCGCAGCGCGGCCAGGATTTGCGCCAGCAGCGTCTCGAGGCGCGCCACATCCGTCGCATTGGCCGGACCGTGTTCAGAAGGCTTCTTTGAGATTTGGCGTTTCGGAGTTGGCATTCTCCCCCGCGCGTGGAAATGAGATATCCGCTGTTGCGGGGAGTATACGGGGTTTGGGGACGGCTGGCAAAGAAGAGGGTGCATTTCTCAATAGTGGTCGGTTTGCTCCAAGCCCGCGTCCTCGCGGGCGTTCTGGCAGGACATCCGACCGCGAGGACGCGGTCGGGGAGCGGGCGACCAAAAATCTGAAAGGCACCCAAAGAAAACCGACGCGGTTGTGCGTACCTTCGGAACGCCGGAGACCGCGCCGGTCTGCCGCGCAAAAACGTTGAAGCGCGCGCAGGAGTTGGGTATAATCTCGCGCGCTCGAAAGATGGCGGCGTAGCTCAGTGGCAGAGCAGGGGACTCATAAGCCCTTGGTCGGTGGTTCAAATCCACTCGCCGCCACTCCTCAGTCACTGAAGACGTTTGCCCCGCAGGCGGCCCAATCCCT
>JBQTJD010000560.1:0-8537 GCA_052387475.1 Anaerolineales bacterium
TTTGTTTTCGCTTTTCTCAGCGTGCAAAGCGGTGCAAATGCTTTTTCCCAGAGTGACGAATTGACACTGTAAGTCCGGCGCAACTTCGGCAACGGCGGCGGGAGTCAGATACAGGGCAACATCACGATGGAGGTTGAGGGGCCGGCTGACCTCGTTTCGGTGACGTTCAAAGTGGACGATGCAGTGGTGGCGACGGTAACTACGCAGCCATTCCGCGTGGACTTCGAGACCGATGACTATGGCCTGGGATGGCACACCCTCACCGCGCTGCGCCAGACGGGCGACGGGCGAACGCTGATGAGCAATGAGCGCCGGCTCGAGTTTGTGGCGGCGGAGGTCGGCTGGCGTGTCGGGGCACAGATCGCGGGGATAGTGGGCGCGTCGGTGGCCGGCATCTTTGTTCTGGTGATGGGGTTGCAACTCTTCCTCTCGCGCCGCGCCGGGCCGGTGTCGTTGGGCGCGAAGCGGAACTATGGCTGGCTGGGCGGCGCGGTCTGCCCGAAGTGTGGACGGCCGTTCGTGCTACACCTATGGGGTCTCAACGCCGTCGGGGGTAAGTTCGACCGCTGCGACCACTGCGGGCAGTGGAGCCT
Source organism: Anaerolineales bacterium (assembly GCA_052387475.1). Lineage (GTDB taxonomy): Bacteria > Chloroflexota > Anaerolineae > Anaerolineales > UBA6663 > JANWXR01. The sequence goes on from JBQTJD010000560.1 coordinate 594, forward strand.
CGTGCGTCGCGCATCGCCGCAGGCCCTCGCCGCAGCGGGGGCCGCCGAGGTCGCCGCCAGTCCGGCTCAATCTCCCCTCACACCCTCCACCGCCGAGGAACGCCTTCGCAAACAACTTGACGACACTCGCTACATCGAAGAATAATCTTCGACATGAATTCATGTTTGCCGCAAACCGAGCCGTCCGTCCGTTGGTGGCCCGGGCGCAAGCAAAGCTTGCGCTGGAGAAGGCGCAACATTAGTTGCGACCTGTTCCGCTTTCTCTCTCGCCATTTTGCGGGTGCATTTCAGATTTTTCGTCGCCCGCTCCCCGTCCGCGTCCTCGCGGACGGATGTCCTGCCAGAACGCCCGCGAGGACGTGGGCTTGGAGCAAATCGGCCACTTTCCAGAAATGCACCCCGTTTTGCGGCGCGGTTGCTTTGGGGATACGCGAGTGCTATCATCACGAACACTTGGGTAGACACGGAGGCTATGATGCAGACCATCCAACGCGAATGGAGCAAGCGCGAGACCGCGCCGCTGACCGGCAATCTTTGGCGCGGGGCGATCCTTTTTTCATTTGCCATGAACGTCATTTTATTGCTGGTGCTGCTCATCGCGCTTGGCTTCATCTTCCAGATTAAGAATCAAATCGCGCAGCCGCTCGTCGGCGGGCTGCACTCCAGCTTCATAGAGATGAACCAGGCCAGCATCAAAACCCAAATCACGGTGAACGACACCATCACCGTCAACGACACCATCCCGGTGGTGTTTGACCTCCCGCTCAATCAAGTGACGAATGTGGTGACCACCGCGCCCGTGGAAATTCGTGGAGCCTCTGTCAACTTAGTGGCGCCCGGCCTCACGCTTTCCGGCGCTTCAGCCAACATCGTTCTGCCCGCCGGCACGACGTTGCCCGTGCAACTTAGCCTGACCGTGCCTGTGAGTCAAACTGTGCCTGTGGTGCTGAAAGTACCCGTCGCCCTTCAGGTTCCGGTGGACATCCCCCTCTCCAAGACACAACTCGAGCCGCCATTCACGCGACTGGTCAACATCGTGCAGCCATACAACGACATGCTCAACGGCGTGCCGTCATCGTGGGGCGAGTTGTTCACCGGTCAGAAATGACGCGTCAATTATGACGCATCGCCCGCCGGTCTGCGATTACGAGGGGTCGCAGTATCAGGCTGAGTTTTGGGATAGAGGGGAACGCGCTTATGAAGATGCAACCGAGGCCCGCGCACTGCGGGCCTTATTGCCCTCCAAAGGCAAGCTGCTGCTGGAGATCGGGGCCGGGGCGGGGCGCAACACCTCGCGTTACTCCGGCTTCGAGTGCATCGTGCTGCTGGACTACTCACGCACGCAGTTGCAACAGGCGCAGGCACGATTGGGGCGGAGCGAGCGTTATGTGTACGTCGCAGCGGATGTGTATCGCCTCCCGTTCGTGCCCGGCTTGTTCGACGCAGCCACGATGATCCGCGTCATTCACCATCTCGCTGATGGGCCTGCTGCGCTGAAGAAGATTCGCGAAGTGATGCAACCGGGCGCGACGTTCATTCTTGAATTTGCCAACAAACAGAATCTCAAATCAATCGCGCGCTGGCTGCTCGGCCGGCAACGGTGGAATCCGTTTGACCCGCAGCCAGTTGAGTTTGTCAAACTCAACTTCGATTTCCATCCCGGCGCGATGTTGCAATGGCTGCGGCAATCGCAGTTCGATGTACAGGCGGTGCGGTCACTGTCGTATTTTCGCGTGCCGTTGCTCAAACGCCTCATCCCTATTAACGCCCTCGTCATGCTTGACTCACTCTTGCAACCAACCGGTCAATGGTTTCAGTGCTCGCCGAGTGTCTTCGTGCGAGCGCGGGCGACTGGCGACGGCCCCATCGCGTCTGCCGGACAATTCTTCCATTGTCCCGAATGCAACTCGTCCGAACTAAACGACAACGGCGACCACCTCCACTGTGCGGGATGCAACCGCCGTTGGGCGGTAAGCGAAGGGATTTACGATTTCAAGGATCCGCTCAACTGAGGGAAACGTGGGAAAAGAAGGAACTGAAGGAAATAGCACCGCAGTTGTTTCTCCCAGTTCCCGCGTTTCCCACCTTCACTCACGCCAGTATTCACTCCCCGTCACCGTGCGTTGTACGAACTTATAGTCCACGAGATAGCGGCGCAGGGAGGCCACGTCGGTGTGGAAACGGGAGAGTAATTCGTTGAACTGCTTCTCGGTGTAACGCCGACCCGCCTCGATTTGCGCGGCGATGAAGCGCAGGATGACGAGCAGCTTTTTAGCCTGTATCGGAATCTCTTTGAGCGTGCCATCGGCAAGCAGGTAATTCGTCAGCACCTGGCGGTCGAATTCGGCGAGATCAGCGCTGAGTTCAGGCGCAGCCGGGCGGGCGGAAAGACTGGCGGCCAGCTTGCGCGCCGATTCGAATTGCAGGGCGTAGCGTGTGTTCTTGTCTTTCACCTCCGCCTGTACCAATCCGGCCTCTGTCAGCTTTTCCAGTTGACGCGCAATGGCCGCTGGCTTTATCTCCAATTGCGTTGCCAGTTGTTCTGCCGACAACGGCTTGCGGGCCAGTAAACCGGCGATCTGCAAACGCTCGGTATCCACCAGCGTTTTGAAGAACGTCGTCAACGCCTCAGTGGTGTCCACAGCTATCTCGTTCATTCGGGCCTCCAATAGCGCGCGCCGTCGGCGGCGCGCTCCAACAACTTGTGACTGATCAGCTCCCGGCGCAGGCTGGCGATATCGGCGTGGAAGTGGGCGAGCTTGAGATTGATATGTTTCTCCGTATACACGCGTCCCGGCTCAAACGCTTTTGCGATGTGGCGCAACACGGCCTGGAGTTTCTTCTGCTGCGCCGGGATTTCTTTGAGCGAGCCGTCGCGGCGCGTGAAGTCGCGCACGACTTTGCGATCAAAAGCGTCGGTGTCCACGTCCTGCGTCACTTGCGGCAGCGTCTCCTGCGCCAGCAACCGTTGTGCCATGATATGGATGGCGTCGAGCCGAAGACGATAAGGTTTCTCGCGCCCGCGCAGGCCTTCTACCTCCACCAGCCCGGCCTCGGCCAGTTTGGCGAGGTGGTGCGAGATCGTGGCCGGTTTGACCTTCAGCATCGCCGCCAATTGCTCGCCGGTCAGGCTCTCGCGCGCTAGCAATCCAACGATCATCAGCCGCGTCTCGTCAGCCAACGCTTTGAAAAATTGCACCAGTTCTGGCGCGATTTTGACAGCGTCATTTTGATTAGACATGTGTCTAATTGTATTCACAAAGGAGCAATGGTCAAGACCGGGCCGGCTTGCGCCAAGGCACGGTCTTTTCGACTCTCGCAGCGTGAGCGCGGTACAATTCTTCCGACGAACTACGAGGGCCAATTTATGACACACCAGCGCGAAACGTACGCGGTAGAAATCGCCGGGGTAAAGCGCGAACTGCCGTTGTTTGAAGTGAAGCCGGGGCTGCGCATCGCCGTCCTCAACATCCTCGGCGATACAGAGTTAGTGGAAGCCTCGGGCAAGGCGCTGACCGAAAAGCTGAAGGGCACGGTCTACGATGTGCTGGTGACGGCGGAAGCCAAGAGCATCCCCCTCATCCACGCGCTATCGGTGCAGACCGGCAAGCCCTACATCGTGTTGCGCAAAAGCTACAAGCCGTATATGGGCAATACCCTTGAGGCTGAGACGCTCTCCATCACCACCGGAAAGCCGCAAACTTTGTATTTGGATGAAAAAGACCGCGAACTGATTGCGGGCAAACGGGTGGTGTTGGTAGACGATGTGATTTCGACCGGCTCGACGCTGCAGGGAATGCGGCTGGTGCTGGATAAAGCCGGGGCGTCCGTCGTGGCCGAAGCCGCCATCTTCACCGAGGGCGAGCGCTCGCAGTGGGAGAACATCCTCGCGTTGGGGCATCTACCGCTCTTCACTCGGTGAAGGTTGTAACGTTGGTGGTTGATCATTGTCTATATCGCAAAGGAGCGTAAACCATGTTGAGCAGTCTATTTGGTCGTAAAGAAGATGAAGAGCGAATAAAAAAAGAAGGGCGCTTGCCTCCGGGGCAGTCGCTAACCCAGCGCTTCCCGGTGCTGCATTACGGGCCGGTGCCGCCCTTCAATCCGGCCACATGGAACTTGCGCGTCTTCGGTGAAGTGGAACAGGAAGTAACGTGGAATTGGGAAGAGTTCAGTAAACTCCCCCGCACCAAAATAAAAATGGACATCCACTGCGTCACGCGCTGGAGCAAATTCGACACCGAGTGGGAAGGGGTGTCGCTCAAGACCCTGGTGGATCAAGGCCTCATCACCCCCAAGCCAAGTGCGAAGCATCTTTTACAGCATTGCGAATACGGCTTCACGGTGAACGTGCCGTTGGCGGTGGCCTACGCCCCGAACTTTCTGCTGGCCACACATTTTGACGGCAAGCCGCTCGAACCCGATCACGGTTACCCGCTGCGCGGCATCGTCGGCAACATCGTCGGCGAAGAACACAAAACCCCTTACTTCTGGAAAGGCGGCAAGTGGGTGCGCGGGCTGGAATTCCTCAGCAAGGACCGCCTCGGATTTTGGGAGCAGGCGGGCTATCACAACGAAGCGGATGTGTGGAAGGAGGAACGTTTTTCCTACGGGTAGAAACGTTGCGGGCAACGTCAGGTGATTACCAACCAACTCCTGCCCGAGAATGACTGTCGTACCACTGCCGGCCCGTTGTCGGCGGTTTTGTTTGCTGGTATGCTAACGGGCGATGGCCCGCATTTTGATTGTGGACGACGACCCCGATATGGCCGAACTGCTCGGCCACATGACGGACATCCTCGGCTACGAGCACGAGTATGTGCCCAACGGCGACCTGGCGTTTGCGGCCTGCCGGCGCCAACAACCGGATGTGATCGTGCTGGATGTAATGTTGGAAGAGACGGATGGGTGGGCGGTATACCAGCGCCTCATCCCGGTGACCAACGCGCCCATCATCTTCATCACCGCCTGGCGCACCGGCGAGAATCGCATGAAGGCCGACGCGATGCTGGCCGATGGTTTCCTCGCCAAGCCCATCTCCCATCAGGACTTTACTCGGCAGGTGCAGAACGTGTTGAGCCGCCCGGCGCGCCGTTTGGGAAAAGTGGTGCCGGCGGGAGATTAATCGCAGAGAAAACAAAATGACTCATCGCACGATGAGTCGTTTCTTTTGTTTCGCGCCCTTTGCGTGCTTTGCGATTCAGCCATCCGCTGGAAAATGATCAGCCTCACTCGAATTGGAAGAGGCTGCCGGTTCGCCTCCCAACTCCGCCTCCGTTAGCGTGCGGCTGATCTGCACCCGATAGACTCTACTTGCCACGCCGCCAAACCGGAATTTGTAATCCTCATCCCCGCGCATGAAATCAAACGCGGCGCGTTTGTTCGCAATGCTCCATTGCAACAAATAGCCTAACAGCACCCAGCCCGCCGAAAGTCCGTTGAAGCGCGGATCAATGGCGGAGTTATAAACATACAGCCGGTTGCCGAAATCAAAACTATAATAGGCCGCCGCGCGGTCACCGTCAATCTCAAGCCACGCCAGGTGGAGGTAGCCATTCTCTGCTGCCGCGCGCGTGGTGGCGCGAAATTGCGCGCGCATGGCCGGGGTGAGGAAGCGAGCTTTGTCCGGCGTGAGGGCCATCTGGCTGAGAAAGGCCTCGGTCTCCACTGCAATATCGTTGTGCGGATCGACAATGCGCCACGTCACAGTCTGTTCACCACTCTCGGCGCGGCGCAACTTGCGTTTGATTTCCTGCCGTTCCTTTTTTTCCACTTGCTGGTTGAGATACGTCTCCCAATCGTTTGGCAGTGGGATGGCGGGCGCCGGCTCAAGCGCGTGTTCGGTAATCGCCCAGCCGCGCGCCGTGGCCGCCGGGGCGAGGGCGGCCCGTGTCGGTGACGTTTCGTGGAGGTTGTAGAAATCGAGCACCTCCCACGCCGGCACATCGGCGGTGGTCAATCGCTCCAGCAATGCAGCGCAAAACGCATCGAGCTTTTCGCGCGGCGCAATCACATCGAGATAGTCTGAGATTTCGATGCTGCCCACCAGGAGCAACGCCCGGCGTCCCTCACGGTTTGCCGCGGCAAACAAGGGCGCAATGCCAGTCAATTGTTGCTCGTTGTCGCGAGCAACAATGACACACAATTCCGCCTCCGGCCACTCGCCGCCGCCGCGATGCTCCCACCAGCCTCGCTGATACTCGGCGCGCAGAAACGGCACCCGGCACACGCTGCGCGCCAGTAAGGCATTCCATTCGTCTTTGAGATTGTCGAAACAGGCTGGGTCGGAAATCAATTCAAGTTGCATAAGGGGTGTATATTCAAACACAATTCACCGCAGAGAACGCGGAGAGCGCGGGGTTTTGTGTTGCTCCGCGATCTCGGCGCGCTCTGCGGTGAAAGATTTTCTTGCGCGCTCCGCCGCTAATTCTACCGCGCTGCTTCGGCGTCTGTTACTGCACCGAGGCCATTAACCTTCAGAGTCCAGCGGCTGCCAGGGGTGAACGCGGCGAACTCTTCGGCGTCCGGTTCAAACGTGTAGGTTGCGCTATCGCCACTGAAGACCACTTCATACTTCTCGCTGCGTGAACCCTCGCGCTGCCCCTGGATGAGGGCGAGTTGTGGCCAGGTGGGATTGAGATTATCACCCCGCGCTTCGAGGCGATCAACTTCCTTCCATTCCAGCACTCGGTATTCACAGAAGTTGTCGAAGACTTGATACTGGCAATCCTGCACCACGCGGCTCACCCCATTGCCCTCATCCACCGTATACGGTGTGCCGCACACTTTGTCGGAACGTCGATTGGGATCGGGTGCGTTGAGGAACTCGCGCGGCTTCAATTCACACACGCCCACCTCGGCGTCCTGCGGGATGCGGTCGGCCCAATCATCTTTCTCCACCGAAACACGCGCCTCGATGCCGACGCTACGGAGCCAGCGCACGGCCTGTACGGTGGCCACAGTGTCGGTGGTGTTGAGTAACTGAAACGCAAAGAAGCCGGCGAACAACAAACACGCCAGCAGCGCAATGACGCCGGCAATGGGCGCCCACGCCGGTGTCTTCGCGGCGGGTCGTGGGGCTGCTGGTGTTGTCACTGCTGCCGGTGTGTTCCCCAAGGGACGACCACAACTGACACAATGGGAGGCGCTGGCCGTATTTTCCGTGCCGCACGCCGGGCATTTGACCTTCACCCCGGTTTGTGGCGCATACGCGCCCACTACCTGGCCCGCCTCACGCTTCTGCCCGTTGGTCAAATCGCCGCCACAGTTCACGCAGGTTTTGGCATCGCCGGCGTTGCGCGCGCCGCAGAACGGGCAGTGGATGTCGGCCCCTTTCTTCGCCTGCTCCAGTTTCTCTTTGTCGGCGATGAGCTGGCCTTCGGCGGGTTTCTCAAATTGCTGTTCCACGGGCATGGCCGCGCCGCAGGCTTTGCATGTCTTTTGCAGGCCGAGGTTCTTCGTGCCGCAGCGCTGGCACGTCCATTCCATCTCAACGTAGCCGAGGGTCTGTTGAGGCATGGTTTTATTTTTGAGCTTTGATTTTTTCGACGGCTTGTTTCGCCGTTTGCGCCACCGTGTTGAACGGCTTAGTCATGCGCAACGGGCCGGTGCCCACCGGCGCTTTGATGGGCGTCTCATCTTCGCGGGCCAGCCGTTCTAATTCGGGCAAGGCGCGTCTGTCGCCGAGGCTGCCCAGGATGCGGGCCGCCGCCCACCGCACCACAGGGTCAAGGTGGCGCAGGGCGGCGATCAAAGCCTCCACTGCCGGCGCGCCGATTTTGTTGAGCGCGAAAGCGGCGTGACTACGCACCTCGTTAGAGGAGTCGCGCAGGGCAACGATGAGAGGCTTGATGCCGCGCGGGTCGCCGATTTGCCCGAGGGCCTGGATGGCGATCAAGCGCACGCGAGCATCTGGCATCGCCACTGCGTCAATCAACGGCTCGA
>JBQTJD010000561.1:0-11093 GCA_052387475.1 Anaerolineales bacterium
TCGACGCTGACGCGCTCGAGCCGATGATCACTTACGGCACCAACCCCGGCATGGGCATGCGCATCACCGGCCGCGTGCCTGACCCCGCTGCGCTCACCGATGCGAATCAAAAACTCGCGCTTGAGAAAGCGTTGAAGTATATGGATTTGCGACCTGACCAGCCGCTGCTCGGCCAGACCGTGAATGTGGTCTTCATCGGAAGTTGTACCAACTCGCGCATCTCCGATCTGCGCCTGGCGGCTTCGCTGATGAAGGGCCGTAAAGTGGCGGATGGTTTGCGCGTGATGGTGGTGCCCGGCTCGCAGGATGTGAAGAAGCAGGCCGAAGCCGAGGGGCTCGACCGTATCTTCAAAGAGGCCGGGGCCGATTGGCGCGAGGCGGGCTGCTCGATGTGCATCGCCATGAACGGCGACCAGTTGCAACCGGGCGAGTACGCGGTCAGCACCAGCAATCGCAACTTCGAAGGCCGACAGGGCAAGGGCGGGCGCACGTTTCTAGCCTCACCGCTCACCGCTGCAGCGACGGCGATTACCGGGAAGATTACGGACGTGCGCACAATGCTTTCGTAAGTAGTCAACAGTGAGCAGTCAACAGTCAACAGTTCACCGTTCACTGTTGACTGTTGACTGTCTATTGACCTATGGCCCAGTTCACCCAACTCATCTCCCGCTTCGTCACCCTCCCGGTGAATGACATTGACACCGATCAAATCATCCCGGCGCAGTTTCTCAAGGTCACAGATAAGAACGGTCTGGGCGCGGCGCTCTTTCACAGTTGGCGCTACAACGCCGATGGTTCGCCCAAAGCCGATTTTGTGCTGAACACGCCGCAGGCGCAGGGCGCGCAGATTTTGCTGGCAGGCGACAACTTCGGCTGTGGCTCGTCGCGTGAGCACGCGCCATGGGCGCTCACCGGCTTCGGCTTCCGCGCCGTCATCAGCACCTCCTTCGCCGACATTTTCCGCAGCAACTCACTCAAGAACGGCCTGCTGCCCATCGTTGTGGATAAAGACACACACGCCGAGTTGATAGATTTATCCGAGGAAGCGCCGCGCGCCGAACTGGCCGTTGACCTTGAATCGCAAACCGTCACGCTGCCTGGTGGCCGCACGGTCTCGTTCCCGATTGACGGTTTCTCGAAAGCCAGCCTGCTCAAAGGCACGGATGAGTTGGGTTACATCTTGTCTTTCGAGGACAAGATCGCGGCGTACGAAGCGGCCCATTGAGTGATTTTGTGATTGTGTGATTTGGTGATTGACCTGAAATCGCACAATCGCCACATTACCAAATCGCCAAATGATCCAGGTTTACGACACCACACTCCGAGACGGCACGCAACGCGAAGGCATGTCGCTGTCGTGCGCGGACAAGCTGCGCATCGCGCGCAAGCTGGATGAGTTGGGCGTTCATTTCATCGAGGGTGGATGGCCGGGCAGCAATCCCAAAGATGCCGAATTCTTCGAACGGGCGCGCGAGATGTCGTGGCAGCACGCGCTCATCGCCGCGTTCGGCTCGACCTGCCGCGCCGGTGGCAGCCCGGACGATGATGCCAATATCAAAGCCTTGCTCGACGCGGGCACGCCGATGTGCACCGTCGTCGGCAAGACGTGGACGCTGCACGTCACCGAAGTGCTGCGCACGACGTTGGAAGATAATCTGCGCATCATTGAGCAGAGCCTCGCCTATTTGCGCGCACAGAGCCGGCGCGTGATTTACGACGCTGAACATTTCTTCGACGGCTACAAAGCTGACGCGGCGTACGCGGTCGAAACGTTGCGCGCGGCGATTCGTGGCGGCGCGGAAACCGTAGTGCTGTGCGATACGAACGGCGGCTCGATGCCGTGGGAGGTCGGCGAAATTGTCCGATCCGTCCGGGCAACTTTGCCCGGACGGATCGGCATTCACACCCACAACGACGGCGAGTGTGCGGTAGCGAATACACTGGCCGCTGTGCGCGAAGGCGCGATGCAAGTGCAAGGCACGATTAACGGTTACGGCGAACGGTGCGGCAACGCCAATCTGTGTTCCATCATCCCCGACCTTGAGTTGAAATTGAATCAGCGCTGCTTGCCCGAAGGCAATCTCAAGCATCTGTACGATGTTGCGCATTTCGTCGCCGAGGTCGCCAACCTCGCGCCCGATGAGCATTTAGCCTACGTCGGCAAATCGGCGTTCGCGCACAAAGGTGGAATTCACGTTGCAGCGATGCGGCGCACCGCGCAAAGCTATCAACATGTCGCACCGGAACTCATCGGCAACAAGATGCGCGTGGTGGTCAGCGAACTCTCGGGCCGCGGCAACCTGCTGAGCAAGGCCGAGGAGTATGGATTGGAGCTAGAACGCGGCGACGAAGTGGCCGGCGTGCTCACTGAGATCAAACAGCTTGAGTCGCAAGGCTTTGCCTTCGAAGCCGCCGAGGCCTCAGTCGCGCTGATGATGAAGCGGCAGGAGATAACCTACAAAGCACCGTTCGAGTTGATTGATTTTTCTGTCAACGTCGAGCACCGGCAGGGACGCGGCATTTTCGCGGAGGCCACGGTAAAGGTGAGGGTGCCGGGTCACGCCGAAGTATTGCACACGGCTGCTGAAGGCAACGGCCCGGTCAACGCGCTAGACAAGGCGCTGCGCAAAGCTTTGATACCGCACTATCCGGTGATGTCCAAATTTCAATTGGCCGATTACAAGGTCCGCATCCTCAACGGCAACGACGGCACCGCCGCGACGACGCGGGTATTGATTGACACGCAGAACGGCACGCGCCGCTGGACGACGGTGGGCGCGAGCGCGAACATCATCGAGGCTAGTTGGCGCGCGCTGGCCGATGCGGTGGAGTATGGGCTTACCATGACCTGATGACCGGATGACAAGATGAAAGGGAGGCTCTATGGCCGCAAAGATTCAAAACCATCGCGACCTGCAAGTCTATCAAAAGACATTTGCAGCGGCGATGAAGATATTCGAGTTGTCAAAGTCGTTTCCAAAAGAAGAAACTTACTCGCTCACCGACCAGATACGCCGCTCGTCTCGTTCTGTCTGCGCCAATCTTGCCGAGGCATGGCGCAAACGGCGGTATGAAGCTGCCTTCGTTAGCAAGTTGTCCGACTCGGAAGCCGAAGTGGCCGAACCGCAAGTAGGGTTGGAGTTTGCGGTGGCATGCGGTTATATGAAACGTAACGAGGCTGCTGAGTTGTACCGCATCTACAACGATGTAATTAAGACGTTGGTCGGCATGATAAATCACACCGACACTTGGATCATCACGAAGAAATGAACGTGCTACGCTGTCATCCCTGCACCATGTCATCTTGTCAAATCACGAGGTACCTGTGAAATCAAGAATCGTGTTGTTGCCCGGTGATGGCATCGGCCCGGAAGTGGTAGCCGAGGGTCGGCGAGTGTTGGAGGTGGTCGCGCGGAAATACGGCCACACGGTTGAGTTCAGCGAGCACCTCATCGGTGGCTGTTCGATTGATGCACACGGCACGGCGCTGACTGACGAAACGTTGGCGGCGTGCAAAGCCTCCGATGCGGTGCTGCTTGGGGCCGTGGGCGCGCCGAAGTATGACGACCCCAACAGCAAAGTCCGTCCGGAACAGGGCATCCTCGCGTTGCGCAAAGGGTTGGGCGTGTTCGCCAATCTGCGCCCAGTGCGCGTCCATCCCGTCTTAGTGGATGCCTCGCCGCTGAAGCCGGAAAAACTGGCCGGGGTGGATGTACTGGTGCTGCGTGAATTGACCGGCGGCCTGTACTTCGGCGCGAAAACGCGCGAGCAAGTGAATGGGCATGTGAAGGTCGTAGACGCGCTTGAGTATCACGACTTTGAGATTCAGCGCATTTTGCAACTGGCCTTCCGGCTGGCGCGTGGCCGGCGTAAGAAGGTGACGTCGGTGGATAAAGCCAACATCCTCGACACCTCGCGGCTGTGGCGCATACTGGCCATCGACATTGGCAACGCCAACGCCGATGTCACCCTCGACCACATGCTGGTGGATACGGCGGCGATGCAGCTCATCGCCAACCCGGCCCGTTTCGATGTGCTGGTGACGGAGAACATGTTCGGCGACATCCTCACCGATGAAGCTGCCGTGCTCGTCGGCTCAATGGGCATGTTGCCCTCGGCTTCGCTGGGCGAGGGCGGCCCCGGATTGTATGAGCCGATTCACGGCTCCGCGCCCGATATCGCGGGCAAAGGGATTGCCAATCCAATCGGCACGATTCTGTCGGTGGCGTTGTTGCTTCGTCACTCGCTGAACTTGGAGTTGGAGGCCGCGCAGGTGGAACGGGCTGTGGATGTGGCGATCACCGAGGGCTGCCGCACACGCGATCTGGGCGGCGCGTTGACGACGACACAGATGACGGACGAGATCATTCAACGGTTGAGCCGTGACTGAGTTCAACTACGATGGTCGCGTCTTTCGCAGCGTGAGCAATACGCCCAACGGCGAGGTCGGCGCTGAGACGCTCTTTCACTATCATCAGCAGGGTGAGGTCGTCTGGGCGACGTATTCGGGCGGCAGTGTTGCGTTTGGCACGCTTGTCGCGCGGGCGCTGGAGCAGGGTGTGCTGGACATGCGCTACCAGCATCTCAACCAACGTGGTGAGTTTATGACCGGCCAATGTCGTTCCGCGCCGACCGTTTTGGCAGATGGCCGTTACCGCGTACACGAAGCTTGGCAGTGGACAAGCGGCGACCGCTCATCAGGCGAGTCGGTGATCGAAGAAATCGCCTCGGCATAATTCATCTCATCAAGGAGAAGAGTTCATGGGCATGGAATCGAAATACTTGTGGATGAACGGCGAGTTGGTCGAGTACGAGAAAGCAACCCTGCACTTTTTGACTCCGGCGCTGCACTATGGGGTTGGTGTGTTCGAGGGCATTCGTGCCTATCACACCGATCGCGGGGCGGCCATATTCCGCCACCGCGAGCACATGGAGCGTCTGAACAATTCGGCCAAGGTGTTGGGCTTTCGCGCCTTGCCATACAGCGCGGATGAGTTGATGGCGGCGGCGCGGCAGGTCGTCACGGCCAATGGCTTTGAGGAGTGCTACATCCGCCCGCTGATTTATCTGGCGGAGGGTGGCTGGAACCTCACTGTGGATGCCGGCCAGCCGCATGTCGGCATCGCCGTGTGGGAGTGGCGGAACTATCTCGGCCCGGCGGCTTTGGAGGCCGGCATCCGCGCCAACATCGCCTCGTTCACGCGCCATCATCCAAATGTGATGATGACCAAAGCCAAGATCACCGGCAACTATGCCAACAGCGTGCTGGCGAAAACGGAATCGATGCGCCTCGGTTTTGAGGAAGCGATTCTGCTCGACCCGCAGGGCTATGTGGCCGAGTGTACGGGCGAGAACCTGTTTGTGGTGCGCGGCGGCAAAATCTACACACCCAACCTCGCGCCGCAACTGGAGGGCATTACGCGAGACACGCTGGTCACACTTGCGCATGATCTGGGCTACGAGGTGATTGAGATGCCAGTCTCGCGCGATCAGCTCTACATTGCCGAAGAGGTGTTTGTGTGCGGCACGGCCGCGGAGTGCATCGCGCTGCGTGAAATAGATTTTCGAACCATCGGCTCTGGCAAAATGGGGCCGATCACGCGAGCCATCCAACAGGCGTATCAAGAGGCCATCCACGGGCGGCATGTCCGGTCGGCGGAGTGGTTGGACTACGTCAACGCGGCGGCTCACGTGACTACGACGGTGACGGCATAACTAAAGAGGGAAAACCGGGAAATGAGGGAAGCTGGTTTCTCTCATTTCCTTTGTTTCCCTGATTTCTTTCTATGCGAGTGGCATTCCAAGGTGAACCAGGCGCGTATTCTGAAGCGGCAGCTCTGGCCCACTTTGGCGCGGGCGCCCATACTATCCCACACGAGACATTCGACGCCGTGTTCGCGGCGGTAGAGTCGGGCTTGTGCGATACCGGCTTAGTGCCGGTCGAAAACTCGGTGGCGGGCAGCATCCATCGCAACTACGATCTCTTTATCCAACACAAACTCTGCATCATCGGCGAGCACCTGTTGCGAGTGCGTCATTGTCTGGTTGTCCTCCCCGGTGTTGACCTGAGCCAAATCCGCAAAGTCATCAGCCATCCGCAGGCATTGGCGCAATGCGAACGCTATTTGAAATCGTTGACCCACGTCAAAGCTGAAGTAGCCTACGATACGGCGGGCAGCGTGAAGATTATCAAAGAACAGGGTAACCCGACCGTCGCCGCCATCGCCTCCCGGCGCGCCGCCGAGGTGTATAGCTTGGCCATCCTCGCCGAAGGTATAGAAGACGATCCAGCCAACTTCACCCGCTTCCTCGCTATCGCGCCACAACCCGTTACGCCCGAAGGCGACGCTAAAACGTCGATCGTGTTTACCCTCCACAACCAACCCGGTGCGCTTTTCAAAGCGCTCAGCGTGTTTGCGTTGCGCGACCTTGATCTGACGAAAATCGAATCTCGCCCGCTGGTGGGCAAGGTGTGGGAGTATCTTTTCTACGTTGACTTTGCGGGTTCCACGTCTGATGCCTCGGTGCGACGCGCGCTTGATCATCTTGGCGAATACACGCCAATGCTGCGCGTCCTCGGTTCTTATCCGCGCCATCGTTTGTAGCGGAACTCGGACCGCACGCCGGGCGTCGTCTCCAAGAAACGGAGACACCCCAATGCAACTACGTTATCTCATACTGGCTGGGCTGTTGCTGGCCGCATGCGCGCCAATTTCTCAGCCCGCCAATGAATCCTCGGCAACAACCGAGCCGAACCACACACTTTCACCGACAAGCGAAGTCGTCACCGAAACGCCCGAATTGCCGACCCCACACGGCCTGACTCTAGTGGAACCGACTCGTCTGCCCGAAACGGCTGCCATCCCGCCCGAGTTATGGGAAAAGATCGCTGCGGATTTGGAGGCGCGCACGAGCGCGAACCGCGCGGACTTTACCATTTCGCGCGCAGAGGCGATCATTTGGAATGACGGATCGCTCGGCTGTCCCCAACCGGGTGTGTTTTACACGCAAGCTCTGGTAGACGGTTATCGCGTGGTAGTGGATTGGAACGGGCAACAGTTCGACTATCATGCCGCAACCAGTGGGTTCTTCATGCTCTGCGAACGATCCCGCCCTGGATTTCAGAATAATCCACCGCCGACATCTACTCCATAATACAAAACACCCGCGAGTGTTCGCGGGTGTTTTTGATTGTTGTGTAACACTGCCTCACGGCAGCAACAAAGCTTCCGACTCTTTGCTCACCTCGGCTGCGCGGTACAAAAATAGCAGCCCGATTTGAGACGGCGAGGCAACATCGCCGCCGGCGGGCCGCGAGTAGCGCAAGGTGTAGCTGCCCAGCGGCGGAACTTGGGCGGTGTTCACTTGCGGCTGCACCCTGGGCAGACCGGTCTGGAAGGTGTGGTATTGCCCGCACGCTTTGGGCGAACAATCCCATAGATCACCCTTGAAGTAATTCTCATATGCCAGCACAAAGAAATTGAAGGGACGCGTGCTATCCGCCCCGATGGCGGCGGCGGGTACAGGTAAAATCCAGTTCTGCGAATTGAAGTCGGTCAGGCTGTAAAAGTATGGGGTCACAGGCCGCGTGCCGTCAGCGGGGTTGAGGTCGGTCACAAACACCGCGTTGCGCCCACTGAGCGGCAGCCCGCGGGCCGCGTCCACATCGGCGTTGAAGACCACATAGTCCAGGATGCCGTTGCGATCCGCATCTACGTAAATGTCAAACTCCACTGGATAGTTGTGCGAAGCCCGGAAGGGTTTGTCGTACACCGTAAGTCCAAATTCGATCACTTCATCGGGCATGGCGCCGTCCACCGGCGTGGGCAACCCGAGCGCGGCGTTCAGCCCCGGCGTTGAGTACGACCGCAGACCGACCTCGTGCAAATCGACGGCGGTGGTATTGATGCCCGGTAAAATGCCCGGCTCATAGTCGGTGAGCAAACACTCACCGTTCTCGTTGACGACCTCGCAATTATTCGGGCTGATCTCCACGAGAGCAAAGATGTCGGTATCACCCGGCTGATATTTCGCGGGATTGCGGAGCTTGACCGAAGCCGACATCGTTTTGGCAAGTTGCGTTTGAGCCGCGCGGCGCGGCAACACTTGCCACGGCACGTGGGCGACGTTGTGCTCGCCGCCATCTACAGTCACAAAGCCATCATATTCAAATAGTTGAAGTGTGGGGCAGCCGTGCAGTGGATCGGGATCGGCGCAGTAAATGTTTGTGCCGCTGCCCCCGAACGTGCCGGCATCCAGCGTCCACAGCCGCATGTTTTTGGCGTTGATCCTGAGCGTCACCTCGATCACACCGATGAAACCGGCCGGTACGGCCAGCGTTTCGGGTGAGAACTCCAGCGTCACACCTTTGTCCGCGTCGTTCGCATATCGAAAGGCTGATCCGAAGTGATAGCCACGTTCCGCTACGCCCAGGTTGAGGATCGCGAGCCGGCGTGTCTCCATGGCGTTGGCCGCCACGCCTTCGTACCCGAATGAGAGACTGCCAGTTTGCGCGTTCCACGCATTGAAATAAGCGTTGCCGAAGGGGAAGTCGTCGGCGCAGTCGGGCCTGATGAAGTTGAGGAAGTTGACGAGGTCGGCGATGGGCAACACCGCGCATGGCGGGTCGCCGCCAATGGTCTGCCACTCTCGATATTGAGAAATATCCCAGACCACGGTGTCCGCCAGCGACGCTGCCAGCACATCCACCCGGCCGGCACCCTGCAACGTAATCGGTGCGAGAAAATCGCCGCCGATGGTTGTATCGGTCTGTGTATAGTTCATCAACGCGGATTTGATGAGGGGCGCCAGCGATTGCGTCCGCGTCTCGCCCAGGCCAGGGTTGGAGTCGAGCAAACCGCGCTGCTCAAATTTCTGAATCAGCAAGGCCGCTGCGCCCGCCACCATCGGGGCCGCGCCTGAGGTGCCGCCGAACGCGGTCTGCTCCGCGCCGGTACCCGCCTCAGCCGAAACGCTCGCTCCCGGTGCGGCGATATCGGGTTTGATGCCGCCATCGGCGATGCGCGGCCCGCGCGCCGAGGTGGCGACGATGTCATCGGGCAAGGTCTGAAATTCGATGCACGAAACAAACGCCTCTTGCCCGAGTTTGGTCTTGAGCCATTGCCCATCATTCAATGTCACGGTGAGGACCGGCGAGGTCACCTCGCCGCCGCCATAGGCGAAGGTGGGCGGGGTGTTGCTGAAAATGTTGTTGGCGATGACGACCAGCACCGCGCCTGCCGCATTGCCATTCGCCGCTTTGAGACTCGCCGCGCATGAGCCGCGATCTACCAGCAGCACCTTGCCTTCCAGCGACCACGGCTCGAACGGCTGACAGCCCAGCGTGTTGCCGCCATCGCCATCGCCGTATTGCAACGGGCCGATGATGTTGACGGGGATCGGCGCGCTCCATGGTTGTAGCACACCTTTGACTCTTTCATTTCCGACAGCAATGAAGTAAACGAGGTCGTGCGGCATACTCGTTTGCGCCACGCTCAACGCGGCTTCGGCGGTGGAAGGTTGGCTGACAATGTAGGGATGATCGCCGTCGTTGCCGGCCGAGACGACGACCAGCGAGCCATAGTAGCTTGCCAGGTTGACGAACAAGGACACATCATCCTCTGGCTGGCCGTACGGCGCGCCGAGCGAGAGGTTGATGACATCCGCCGGATCATAGGCGAAGCAGTGTGCGTCCACGCCTGGCGTACACGCGCCCCGGTCGGAGTTATCGAGGTCCATAGCGTCGTCGAGCGCGAACAGCAGTGCCAGGCCGCTGCACGATGTGGCGACCGCGCTGCACGCTTTGAACGCCCACAGGTTGACACCTGGCGCGACGCCTGCATCACCTGCGCTTGGGTGCGACTCGCCGCCGCCGATGATGTCGGCCACGTGCGTGCCGTGTCCCTCAAAGTCAATGGGATTGGGATCGGGTTGCGTGACGGCGCTCGACACCGGCCAGGCTTCACCCACCCAATCGTAGCCGCCCACCACGCGATTGTGCGGGTGACTGTCCCGTCCATATTGCGGATCACCAAAGTATCCAGTTGTATCGGCGGCGAGATGTGCGTTGCAGTTCGGATCGGCGGGATCGGGCGCACCGCCGAAATTCGGGCCGCAGTATGCTTCGCGGTACGCGGCCTCCGTCCCCGGGCCGCCTAACTTGGCGTGAGTGTAATCCACTCCGCTATCAATGACCGCCACATCAATCCCTTCGCCCGTCAGTCCGCTGGATTGTAGAGCGGCAGCGCCAATCCAGGGCACGCTGCTCGAAAGTTCGGTGGCATACGTGGCAATGCCGCGAACGCCGACCACGCCGCCGAGTTGCTCCAGATCATCCACGCGCGCTGAGTCGATGGTAACGGCCAGGCCCGTCGAGAGCTGAGTGAAGCGGCCGAGGATTGTGCCGCCCAAAGCTTCAATCTGCGGGGTGAGGGAATTTTGCGCGGCGTGAATTTGGGCGATGTAGTCGAGGCGCTGCGCGTGACTCCAGTTGCGGCTCGCCATTGCCAGCGGCGACATGTTGATGTGGACCACGACTTGTGTCGGGCCGGACGCCAGGCTCGCAGGTTGTTGATCCCAAACGTCGGCCGTGCGATCCACCAATTGCCGGTCGGGCGGCAGCGCCAGAATCCCTTCGCGCGCCGAAGCAGATGACGCAAAATCTGATCCCCACATGCTGATGAGCAAGGTGAGAGCGATCATTCCCCGAATAAGTCTGTGACTCCAACCTGGCATCAAAAATCTCCTCAATCGCTGACTGTTATTGGCCCAGCGCTCTCACGTCATACCGAAAAACGGACTCAATCGGCGGCGGCACACAAATCCTAAAATTCAAACTTTGATTACCGATCAGGCGCTGCAACTGATCCGGCTGCATGACCACAGTGTCGCGAAAGTTGACGACGGTTGCAGCCTCGCTGTACAACACGGCCACGATGACGAGCTTGTCCTTAAGCGCGCTGCCCGGATTCTGAAGCTGACCGGCGATGCAGTAGCGGCCGTTCTCGATCAATGCGCTCGATACCGTGATAGCGAAATCGCTGCGAACCACGGCGGCGCTATCGGCAGAGTCGATCGCCAACGTGTATGCCGCC
>JBQTJD010000562.1:0-5216 GCA_052387475.1 Anaerolineales bacterium
CGCTCCGGGTCAGGCTGGCGAACGATAGGCAGGTCATACTCCGGGCCGATCCGACTATATAATCAATAAGTATCACCCCTCACCCTATGTCCCCTAACACCTTACCTCTGCCCGCCGCCCGCTCACCTTCTCCGGCCATGTTGCGCGGCTGGCGGTTGAGGCTGGTGCATGGGGTTTGGGCGGCCTGCGCGGCTTTCATCCTCGCTTTGTTCTTAGCCTATCTACCATTCAATCAAGCTGCTGTGCGCGACGATTGGCTGGTGCAAAATAGCGCGGTGGCCGTCTCGCGCATTACTTACTTTGGCGCTTTCGCCGATTACGTGCTGGCTCTGCGCTACGTGGCGGCGGCCATCTCTTTTGGCGTGGCGGCACTCATCCTCTGGCGCAAATCCGATGATGCGGTGGCCTTGCTGGTGGCCCTGGGCTTGCTAATACTACCGAGCGCATTTTTTGCGGGCGGCGCT
This sequence comes from Anaerolineales bacterium, assembly GCA_052387475.1. Classification (GTDB taxonomy): domain Bacteria; phylum Chloroflexota; class Anaerolineae; order Anaerolineales; family UBA6663; genus JANWXR01. The sequence continues at coordinate 465 of JBQTJD010000562.1, forward strand.
GACAATTCCATTTATCAGCTTTACGGCCCGCCGTGGCACACATGGTTGCCTGGCTTGCGTGATGGGCTGGCGTTGTTCGCTTTGCACTACCTCATCTTTTTGTTTTTCATTTTTCCCAATGGTCGCTTTGCGCCTCAATGGATGAAATGGGCCGCGTGGGGCGGTGGTGTGATTCTGCCACTGCTGGCCTTTGGCTTATTTCAAGAATGGGTGACTTGGGAAGTGTGGAGCTTAGTGTTTTTTGTTTGGCTCGGCTTGGCCCTTGGCTCACAACTCTATCGCTATCTGCGCGTCTCCACTCCGGCTGAACGCCAGCAAACGAAATGGTTTGTAGTTGCAGTGGCCCTGATTCCATTCTGGGTTTTGATTTCTATCTTTGGCCTGCCCGGCTTGCCGGAGGCTGAAGGAAATTTGCTTGATCTCCATCTGCAACTTTTGTTACTGGTGTCTATCCCGCTGGGCGTGGGCATCGGCGTGCTGCGGCGCGGGCTGTGGGGGGCCGACCCCATCATCAACCGCACGCTGGTGTACGGCTTGCTCACACTGAGCATCATTCTGCTCTACGTGCTGATTGTGGGCGGGCTGAGCACGCTCTTTCAATCCAGTGGTAGCGTCCTGCTCTCGGCGCTGGTCACCGGTGCCATCGCCTTTCTCTTCCAGCCACTCCGCCAACGATTGCAGCGCCTCGTCAATCGGTTGATGTATGGTGAGCGCGACGATCCGGCCACCGCCCTCGCGCGACTCGGCCAACGGCTCGAAACCGCCATCGCGCCGGAAGCCACCCTCAGTACCATTGCCGAAACGGTGGCGCAAACGCTCAAAGTGCCGTATGCCGGTCTACAAGTCAACGGTGAACAGTCATCCGTGATCAGTTCGGAATGGAAAGCCGCTGGTCAAGTCACACCCACTGATCACCGTTCACTGATGATGGTCCCACTGATTTATCAATCCGAAACGCTCGGCCACCTGCTCGTCGCGCCGCGCACGCCCGGCGAAGCATTTTCCGCCGCCGACCGGCGTTTGCTGGAGCAGATCGTGCAACAGGCAGCGCCGGCCGTTCATGCCTATCGGCTCACGGCTGATTTGCAACGTTCGCGCGAGCGCCTTGTCACGACTCGTGAAGAAGAGCGTCGTCGTCTGCATCGTGATTTGCACGATGGCCTCGGCCCGGCCCTTGCCAGCCAATCGCTCAAGCTCGATGCCGCCCTCGACCTAATGGACCATGACCCCGCGACCGCCCGCGCTTTGCTCACCGAAGTCAAAGCGCAAGCCCAGGCGACTGTGACCGACATCCGCCGGGTGGTGTACGAGTTGCGCCCACCCGCATTGGAGGCCCGAGGTCTCGTAGCGGCTTTGCGTGAGGTGGCCGCGCGTTACAACACCTCCGGCCTCAGCGTTACCTTTGACGCCACGCCTGAGAGTGAGTGGCCGCCCTTACCCGCGGCCGTGGAGGTGGCCGTCTATCGCATCGTGCTGGAGGCGTTGACCAACGTGGCGCGCCACGCGCGAGCCACGCGCTGCGCGATTAACCTGGAGTTGAAAGCGCAAACCCTGCACGTGGAAGTGGGTGATAATGGCATGGGCCTGCCGGCTGAGCCGCGCGAGGGCGTGGGACTGGCCTCGATGCGTGAGCGGGCCGCCGAGTTGGGCGGGAACTGCCTCATCCAGCCGAAAGCGATGGGCGGCACGCAAGTAAGCGCCACATTGCCTATCGTGTATGAAGGGTGAAGTATGGACGTCATTCGCCTGCTGATTGCCGACGATCACACCCTCTTCCGCGAAGGTCTGCGCGCGCTGTTCTTATCCGCGCCCGATATTACCGTGGTGGGTGAGGCGGGCACCGGCGCCGAAGCGGTACAACGTTGCGCCGAGCTTCAGCCGGATGTGGTGCTGATGGATATTCAAATGCCGGACACGAACGGCATCGAGGCCACGCGGCGCATCACCCACATCAGCCCGCACATCGGCGTGGTTGTGGTGACGATGTTGGAGGACGATGACTCGGTCTTCGCGGCGATGCGGGCGGGCGCGCGCGGCTATGTGCTCAAAGGCGCGGACAAGACTGAGATCCTTAGCACGCTGCGCGCGGTCGCCGGAGGAGCCGCGCTCTTTGGCCCGGCGATTGCGCGGCGATTAACCCACTACTTCGGCAACCTGCCAGCCGCGCGCAGCGCGTTGCCGCAGGCCTTCCCCGAACTCACCGACCGTGAACGCGAGGTGCTCGACTTGATCGCCCAGGGCCGCAACAACGCCGCCATCGCCGAGCGGCTTTCGCTCAGCCCCAAGACGGTGGGCAACCACATCTCCAACATCTTCAACAAGCTGCAAGTCGCCGACCGCGCGCAGGCCATCCTCCGCGCGCGCGAGGCCGGGCTGGGGAAAGAGTCGCGCTAGCCCGCGACTTGGCGCAATCTTCCCAATTACATCAGGACATTGTCCATAGACGGCGGGACAAGGGCGAACGTAGAGTGAAGCCATTCAGATCACATTCCGGAAAGGAAAACCACCATGGCTTACACTCGTTTAGCTCACCGCGCGCAGAGTTTGGCCTGCTTCCTCGCACCCGCGCTCTTCGTCCTCGCCGCTCTCATGTTTATCGCCAGGCTTGGCCCCTCCGGTCTCTTTGCCGGGAGCGCTGTGTTCATTGACACTGGCAACAAACTTGAATACGCCTTCTACTCCTATGAAGCCCCCCTGTTGATGATTCCGGCGATGCTGGCGTTGACATCCATTGTCGGACAAAGGTTGCCCCGGCTAGGTGTGATGTGCACGGTGTTGGCTTTGTTCGGTCTGGGGACGCTCATCGGCGTGAATTACCTCAACATCAATATGGCCATCGCCACCCGCGCGGGCTTCCCCATGACGTGGGATTTCTTTGCCAACTTTGGCGAGCCTGGCCCAAGCTCCGAACAACTGATAACTGGGTTACCTATTATGCTCTACTTCCTGGTCAACCCATTACTTGGAATCGGCATTCTCCGCACGGGTGTCCTGCCGCGCTGGTTGGGCGCGCTCCTGTTCGTTGCTGGTCTATTGCAATTTGACTCAAATGGGCCACAAGTCTCCGGTCTGCCACTCCTGACAGGTCTGCTGGCGGGTCTCTGCCTGATGGTGGTCTATGCGTTCGTTGGTCTGCGGCTCTGGCGCGGCGAAGCCGAAACGCCGATAATGCAGGCGCAAAGCGCAACGGCTTAGAGCCATCGTCAGAGACCTGACAGGTGGGCGCGTTCAAGAATCGATTCACCAGAAGTTTCATTGCGCCCACCTGTCAGGTCTGAAGAGACGTTTACTTCAAGATGGAAACCACCCGCGCCGCCTTCACGAGCCAGCCCACCCGCCTGAGCGGGCGTTGGTTGACATTGGCGCGCGTGGGGTGGTGCGTGTTGGCGATTTATCCGATGGTGCTTTTTGGGCTGGGGATTGCGCCGGCCCTCAACGCCTTGCGCGTCCCCTGTGACCCCAGCGCCTGCATCCCCTATCATTGGGGCGTACTCTCGCCCGAACAGGCGCAAACGCTGGAAACCAGCGGCCTCTCACTCGAGGCCTATGCCCTCGCCTTTACCGGGCTGGAAGTATTTCAGGCGGTGGTCTTTGCCGGTTGCGGCTGGCTGATTTTTCTGCGCCGCTCCAATGAGGCCATTGCCCTGATCGCTTCCCTGGCCGTCGTCAGCCTGGGCGTGTATCTCATCCCCAATACACCCGGCTCGGCGTTCGTCGCTTTTCCAGCGTTATGGCCTCTCCAAAGCCTCACCTTCATTTGGGGCAATTGGCTTTTCCCCGCGCTCCTCTACCTCCTGCCGGATGGTCGCTTTGTGCCACGCTGGGGGCGCTGGTTCTTCATTCTATGGGGTGGACTGACGACCTATGGCGTTTTGACCACTAGCCCAACACTTTCTCTCTTGATGGCCCCGTCCAACGTCTGGCAGGCATCACCTTGCTGCTGAGCGCGGCGGCGGGCGTTTACGGCCAGATTTATCGCTATGTGCGCGTGGCTACCCAATCCCAACGCCAGCAACTCAAGTGGTTGGGACTGGGCCTTCTGGGCATTGCCGCCAGCGTGCTCATCAGCGCCACCGTCACTTCCGTCCCAGCCAGCGGCGACGATACGCCCATTGAGATCCGCCTCCTGGCCACCACGCTGATTACGCTTGGCTTTTCCTTCTTCCCCATCGCCCTGACCTTTGCCATCCTGCGCCACCGCCTGTGGGATATTGACCTCGTCCTCAATCGCGCGTTGGTCTATGGCGGGCTGACCGCTACCATCGTGGCGCTGTACGCCCTCGTCGTCGGCGGGTTGGGCACCCTCTTCCACGCGCAAGGCAACAGTGTGATTGCCTACGTTGGCGTGGGCCTGATGGCTCTGCTCTTTCAACCCCTGCGCCAGCGCCTGCAACGCGCCGTCAACCGGCTGATGTTCGGCCAGCGCGATGAGCCGTATGCGGTGCTGGCCCAGTTTGGCCGCCAACTGGAAACCACGCCCGCGCTTGAAACGCTTCTGCTCACTATCGTCGCGACCATCAAGGACACGCTGAAATTGCCGGTGGTAAAGATCGAAGTAAACAGTGATCACGCGGAGCGGTCAGTGAACAGTTATCAGTTCCACTGGTGACTGTTCACTGTTCACTGATTACTTTCCCCCTGCTCTATCAAGCCGAGCCTCTGGGCCGCCTCACCGTCGCGCCGCGCGAGGGCGAAACATCGCTCTCCGCCACCGACCGGCGTTTGCTGGAGGATCTGGCGCGGCAGGCAGGC
>JBQTJD010000563.1:0-4936 GCA_052387475.1 Anaerolineales bacterium
TCCAAACTGCTGCCGCCGATATAGCCGACCAGCGCCCCCATCGCGACAGCCACCGTAATCGCCAGGTTGGGGCCGGCCAGTACGGTGAGCAGCATCGCCAGCGCCGCCGCCGGCAGGAAGTACGGCATGAGGACGCGATTGGGCACCATCAACTGCGCGGCGAGGAGAAACGCGTTCACGAGCAATCCAATGAGAAAGACGAGTTTGGGGCTGCGACCCGTCTCCGGGTTGAACTTGCGGATGTAGACCACGACCAGCGCGCCGGTGACAAGGACGGCGAGCACCGAACTGGCCATGATCTGCCAGTTGAACTCCGGCTGCAACAGGCCCAACGCACGCAGCGCCTCCAAATCCTCGGCGGCCACCACGCGGCCACGGGTGAGTACGGCCTGCCCGCGCACGATGGTCTTGGTGATGGGTTCCACACTTTGCCGCGCCGTCTCACGCGCGGCCTGGGTGGCGCCGGCGTTGTACAAACTGTTGGGGGTGATCAGCGGAGTGACGAGCGCCACGACTGCTACGGATTGCTCGTCGCTGATGTCAACGCTGACGCGCACCGGCACGGAGCGGCGTACATCCTCCAACTGGTCGCCACGCACCTGACTGCGCATCACCTGTTCCAGCACGCTCAACGCCTCAGCGCTCACCGCCGTCCATAGGTTCACATCGAGCCTCAATATTCGGTCGGCAACTTCTGGCGCCAGCGGCACATCATGAAGAGCGAGGAGGTCGTTGCGTTTCTGAAGCGGATCGGCCAACGCATCCGCCCGCACCGCGTTGATGTAATTGAGCACGTCACGCAGAAGCAACACCTGCTGGCGCGCCATCCGGCTATCGGGCGCATCGTACACATCGACCACTGCCGCCGCCGCTGCTTCACGCGCGATGCCGGTCAGGAAGTCACTGGTGTAGCTGACGGTGCGTGGGGCGAGGATGTCCTGGGCGGCTGGCTCGCCGACCCGGAGCGCCAACGTCCCCAAGGTGTTGAAGGGCAGGGCGAAGATCACGGCGGCCAGCACGATAGATACAATCGTGATGGTCCAGATCAGAACCCATCGCCCGGTGCTGGTGGAACGCAAGGAACTGCGAGCGTCCATTGATGTGAGAAGGAAGATTGCAGATCTTAGATTTGAACTGCGCCAAATCTAAGATCTGCAATCAGCTGAGGAGTTCGCGCACGATGTCGTTGACCAGCTTGCCATCGGCGCGGCCTTTGGTGCGCGGGCTGAGGAGCTTCATCACCGCGCCCTGCTGTTTTACATCGGCGACCCCGGCCTCGGCGATGGCGGCCTGCGCCAGTTCGATGAGTTCCTCACGCGTGAGGCTGCTGGGGAGGTAGTGCTCGATGACGGCGAGTTCGGCTTCGTAAGCGGCTATCAAATCGGCGCGGCCCGCCTTCTGCGCGTCGGCGATGGACTCGCGGCGCGACTTGGCTTCTTTTTGAAGCACGCCGATCACATCTTCATCCGCCAGCGTCGTTTGCCTGTCAACCTCGACTTGTTTGATGGCGGCGCGCAACAGGCTGGTGGTATTTTTCCGCACATCCTCGCGGGCCTTCGTAGCAGCGATGAAATCGCTGTTGAGTTGCTCTTTCAGGCTCATAACGTTCTGACCTTCCCAGAAAGAAAGCCAGACCCGAGAGGTTTCAAAAAACCTTTAAGGTCTGCGGTCAATCTAAAGTCAGTATATCACGGCCATTCGGCCTGATTCTAACCGGGCGGCCAGGTCATTTGCCGCCCGCCGAGCAGATGGATATGCAAGTGCGGCACTGTCTGCCCGCCGTGGCCGCCGTTATTGACGACCAACCGATAACCGTTCTCCGCCAGCCCTTCCTGCTCCGCGATTTTCCGAGCGGCGAGCAGCAGCCGGCCTAGGAGCGCCTCATCTGCGGCCTCCACCTCAACGATGGACGGGATGGGCTGTATGGGAATGATGAGTATGTGGGTAGGGGCTTGCGGGTTGATGTCCCGGATCGCGATGAGGTGCTCGTCGCGATAGACAATCTTGGCCGGAATTTCGCCGTTGATGATGCGAGTGAAGAGCGTTGGGTTGGACATGTTTGATGTTGGATTTCTGACTTACCTTACGCAAGAGATGGATGTCATTCCGAGCGAAGCGAGGAATCTCTGTGCCTAAGTAGAGATTCCTCGCCGCGAACAGCGCGGCTCGGAATGACAAGTCTATGTAGCTCAGTAAGATGAGTTTCTGATTGATGATCGAATTCGGAAACGGAGTCAACTGACACTAGGGTTGCCTGATTACAGCATTATCGAAATGGATTTTGACGCCGCCCTCGGTGAGGGTGCTGACCATCAGCCCAACATCGCCATGGGTCAGTTCCGCATCGGTGAAGGCGCCGGCCGGCTGCCCGTTCACGACGAAAGTAAATTGATCATCGCGGCAGGTCATCGCCAGAACATTGACCGCCGCTTTGTCAGTCTGGACAGCGGCCAATGGCTCAAAGTTCTTGTTGGGATTGAGATAGGTGCGGATGTTGCGAACGACCTTGCCCATCGCGTAGTAGCCATCACTGCTGACGAGAAAAAAATAGAAGCTGCTTTTATCATCGGCGCGCGTGTAGCGACAGAGCAGACCGTAAGAATTATCCAACGGGCCGGCGGCATAGCGCGCCTCCGCCTCCACTTGCACATCGTTCAAGTCTAGCCCCGCCAATCCCCATGCATCGAGGTTGGCTGAGCCGACTTCAACCCGGTATTGGCCATCCACGTAGTCGGTCACGATCTCGGCGGCGCTGTGCCGGTCCCAACCTGAGGCCGGGTCGCTAAAATCATCCTGCAAGATCACGCCATCGGCCCGGGGCGTGGGGTTGGCCGGTGTGCAGGCCGCCAAGCACATCACCAATAGGGGGACGAATGAACACAAAGAAATGCGAATCAGCCACACAGTTTTATTTGAACCGATTACTTCAAATCATTCTATCATGGTGATTCCGGTACCAATGCGAGGGCTTTCAGGGCAAGGTTGCCGTAGTTCCCTTGAGGGTCAAGCGCCAGTGCGTGATTGAGGGCCGCTCGCGCCTCCTCCCCTTTGTTGCGAATGGCGTAGTACAAACCAAAGTGATAGTACGCGCTGGCCAGGTTGGGGTCAAGCGTCACGGCGCGCTGCAAATTCTTCTCGCCATTCACAAAGTCCCCGCTGATGATGAGGGCATAGCCGAGCGCATCGGCGGCGAGGGCGCTGTTCGGGTCGAGGCCCACGGCCATACGCGCGGCGGGCAAGCCCAGTTCAGCGATCTTGAATTCGTTATCGATGTAGAAGCGCGCGAGCAGCAGCCAGAACTGCGGGTCGCGCGGCGCGAGTTCGACAGATTTGTTGAACCAGCTTTCTGCGCTGATGAAGTCGCCCTGTGCGGCGTAGGCGCCACCGATTTCGGCGACGATGGCCGGGTTCTGTGGATCGAGCTGCTGCGCGGCTTGCAGGTAAGGTAGCGCTTTGGCCGACTCGCCCTGTTTGCGGTAATGCAAGCCAAAGAGATACTGCGCCAACGGCGAGTCGGCTGAGATGTCAACGGCGCGCTGATAAGCCGCCTCGCCGTCCTTATTTTGCGCATCCTGCGCGAGACCGAGATACGCAAACGCATCGGCGTACTCTGGATTCAGGGTCACGGCTTGCGTCAATGCATGTTCAGCCAAAGCCCAATCTTGAAACTGGATCAACTCGTAGCCGACCCGGCCAAAGGTGTAGGCCGGATCTCCCTCGCTCAGCCCGGCCTCGATGGCGCGTTGCAAGGCTTGCGCCCGGGGCGCGTATTCGGAGGGCACGTTGGTGACGACGGTGAGCCGCGCGACGGCGTCTTCGGGCTTTGTCACTGCGGTGAGCAGGGCCAGCCGATAGAGCATGGCTGGATCGGTGACGCCATTTTGAAAGCGTTGCGCGTATGCGGCGATGGCGCGCTCGTAATCGCCCTCAGCTTCGTAGGTGAAGGCGAGCCGGGTGAGCAACGCATCATCGGTGGGCGCAGCTTGCAGCGCCGCCTCCCACTGCGCCAGCGCTCCGGCTCGGTCGCCGCTGCCCGCGAGGGCATCGCCCAGCGCGAGGTGCAACGCCGGCGTCCATCCGGTCAGTTCGGCGGCGCGTTGCAGCCGGAGAGCGGCTGAGTTGAATCGTTGCGCGGCCAGGTCGGCCATCCCGCTGCGATAGGCGACGGCCCCATCGTTGGGCAGCCGTTGGGCAGCCTCGTTCAATGCCGAGGCAGCCGCAGCGGCATCACCGTTGCGTTCGGCGAGGGCGGCGCGTTGAAAGGCCTCCGGGATGGCGAGCGGTACAGCGTTTGGGCTGAGGACGAGCAGCACCGCGAGCAACGCGATCAGGCGCAAGGCGGCGTTTTGTTTGAGTGCGGTCACAATTGCAGGAGTTCGCGGACCCGTTCGCGCAGTTCCTCTTGCCTGAACGGCTTGTTCATATACAGCGCCACCGATTGCAGATTGCCGATGAGGCGGTGCACGGGTTCCTTGGAGGCGGTGAGGACGATGATGGGGGTTTCGGCGAGGCGGCCTTGATCTTTGACCGCTTCCAACACTTGCCAGCCATGCATATCGGGCAGATGGATGTCGAGGAAGATCAGCGCCGGCTGTTCGCGATTAAGGTAACTGATGGCTTCATGACCGGTGGAAGCATGGATGACTTCGACCGGCAACGGGCGCAGCGCCAGTTTCAGTAACTGCCACGCACTCTGGTCATCTTCAACGGCAAGGATCTTGAGTTTCTTGGCGGTCACACCATGCTCCCGAGTGGGTGCGGCATTATACAACGGGTCGCATCCAATCCAACGACAATCAACCGGCCAGACCAGGGCAATCGCATCTTATTTTCCACAAGCCATATGTGGGCAATTTGCTTAGCCCCAACGGGCATATGGCGCGGCTCTGCTGTTCTAGGACGCCACATGGAGACATGGCAAAACGCCGGACGCCAA
>JBQTJD010000564.1:0-2489 GCA_052387475.1 Anaerolineales bacterium
ACTCGCTGGCCGAGGACCGCCACTCGCCGGTGCCCGGCCTGGTGCATCGTTACCCCGACCGTGTGTTGATGTTGATCACGACGCAATGCGCGTCGTACTGCCGCTACTGCACGCGCTCGCGCATCGTTGGCGATCCGTCGCAGACCTTCTCGCGCAAAGAGTTCGAAGCGCAGTTGGAGTATCTCCGCAACACGCCGCAGGTGCGCGATGTGCTGCTTTCCGGCGGCGATCCGCTGGTGCTGGCGCCCAAACTGTTCGAGGAGATCATCAGCCGTTTGCGAGAGATTGAGCACATTGAGATCATCCGCATCGGTTCGCGCGTGCCTGTCTTTCTGCCCATGCGCGTCACACAAGAAATGTGTGACATGCTGCAGAAGTACCATCCGATCTGGATGAACATCCATGTCAATCACGCTAGCGAGATCACACAAGAGTTGGCCGACGCCTGCGACCGGCTGACGCGTGCCGGTGTGCCGCTCGGCAACCAGAGTGTGTTGCTGGCCGGCGTGAACGACTCGGTGCACATCCAGCGCGAACTCGTCCACACCCTGGTGCGTATGCGCGTGCGCCCGTACTACCTCTATCAATGCGATTTGGTGGAGGGCGCGGGCCACTTCCGCACCACGGTGTCCAAAGGCATCGAGATCATCGAAGGGCTGCGCGGCCACACTTCCGGTTACGCCGTGCCGCAGTTCATCGTGGATGGGCCGGGCGGCGGCGGCAAGATCCCGGTCATGCCCAACTACGTCATCTCGCAAGCGCCTGGCAAGGTCATCCTGCGCAACTACGAGGGCCTCATCACCACCTACACCGAGCCGGAGGACTACAACCCGCACGCGGTCGCGCCGCTGGAGGACAAAGTGTTGCGCCGGCCAGAGCCCGGGCAGGAAGGCGTGTTTGGATTGTTACAAGGCCATGACATGTTCATCAAGCCCGAGACGTTTGAGCAAGTGCACGCGCGCGGCGGAGCGCAACATCGCCTGCGCGCCGACGAGAAGAAATGGCAGCCGCTCGGCATCGGTCACGCGCCGGATTTGATTGAAGGCCAAACCGCTGAACCGAAACCGCAGCTTGAGAGCGGCCCAGCCAATGGAGAATCGTCATAGTGTCAATTGATTTCGAATCGCATACCTCCCTCACCCCCCGACCCCCTCTCCCGAAGGGAGAGGGGGAGCAGCGACTCTCCTCCCCCTTTGGGAGAGGGGCTGGGGGTGAGGGGAAACTCCGCGTCGCCGTCCTCTACAACCTCAAAGAGAACGCCCCCTGCCTCAACGGCGCGACACCCAAAGACGCGCTCGCCGAACTCGACTCGATGACCAACGTGCAGGATTACTGCAACGCCATCCGCGCGCTGGGTCACGACGTCGTCGCGTTCGAGGGCAACGCGGAGTTGCCGCAGCGTTTCGTCGAGCATCCGGTGGACATCTGCTTCAACACCTGCGAGGGCTTTCGCGGCGACTCGCGCGAGGCGCAGGCGCCGGCGCTGCTGGAGATGATGGGCATCCCGTACACGGCCGCCAAAGTCATGGGCCTCGCCATCACGCTCGATAAAGCGATGACGAAGCGCGTTCTGCATTACTATGGCTTGCCGACCCCGGGCTTTCAGGAGTTCTTTGCGGCGGACTCGCCGCTCGAACCGCAACTGCGCGCCTGCCTCAAGGGAGGCCGCCCGCTTTTCGTCAAGCCGAATCGCGAGGGAACCGGCATCGGCATCTACAGCGACTCGCTCATCCGCGATGAAGCTCACCTGCGCGACAAGGTCGCCCGGCTGCTCAATGGTTATCACGAGTCGGTGCTGGTCGAGGAATACATCGAGGGTCGTGATGTGACCTGTGGCCTCGTCGGCAATTTGCGGCCCGACGGCTCAGCCGACGATGACCTGCACTTCTTCCCGATTTCCGAAGTCGATTACTCGGTCTATCCACCCGGCACCGAGCACTTTTACTCCTTCAAGCTGAAAGTGGATTTGGCCGACGACTACCGCGCGCTGTGTCCCGCGCCGATCCCCGATCATATCGCCGCTGAGGTGCGCCGCCTGACGCTCGAAACCTTCCGCGTCACCGGTTGCCTCGACGTGTGCCGCGTGGATTTTCGCCTCGATGTAAACAACAATCTGCAACCAATGATCCTTGAGATCAACGCGCTGCCCGGCATGACGTCTATCAGCGATATGACCCTGTGCGCGCAGGCCGAGGGCTGGACGCATTATGAGATGTTGCAGGCGGTGTTTAACGCGGCGGTGAAGCGCTACGGACTACGCGAGAAAGTGACGAGTGCGCGAACGCTCGCGTTCGACGGTGACGAGTGATAACCCTCTCACCTGGCACTCGTCCCCTCGATCGGAGGCCCCATGTCTAAACTCAAAGTCGCCGTCCTCGCCAATCTCAAAAAGAACGCGCCCAAGTTCCCCGGCATGGCCGATGACCATTGGGATGATTTGGATTCGGAGAGCACGGTCGAGGCGCTGGTCGAGGCCATCAAGGCCGGCG
>JBQTJD010000565.1:0-3651 GCA_052387475.1 Anaerolineales bacterium
GCGAGAGCACCTCTTTGTGTTTCGTCGCCACAATCGCGTCGTACACGGCATCCGCCGGAAGCTGCGGTTCCCAAATCCCGCGCAGCTCGGCCAGATCGCCGGGGTCAAATTGCAGAGCGGACATGGAAAGGAAGCGGGGTGGGGGGGATTGGTTATTGGTGATTAGTAATTGCGCCATCGCCGGGCGGATGGAGCTGTACGCTTCGGGCGCGGTGAGGCGGTTGAACGGCAACACTTGCGAGGCGGCAAGAAGCTCAATGAGGGCGATGGCGGCCAAGCACGGCGCACGCCAGCGAGTAAGTTTAATCAGTAAAAGAGTCGTGAGTAGCACCACCGGCGCAAGCCAGCCGATGAAGTCGGTCAGCGCCGGCATGCCGAGTGGCCCGGTCTCACCCGGCGGTGTAATGGTCGCGGTGAGTGGCGTAAGCGTAATCAACAGCAACGGCTCAATCACCAATAACCAATTTCGCTTTCCTGCACTCACTGCGTCAATCCCGTACCCGGCTAGCATCGCCGCGCCGAACGCAAACAAGAATAGCCAACGGGCCGGCACGCGGAAGAGATTGAACGGCGGCAGATAGGCCAGCCCCGCATACAGTGGATTGAACGCGCCGAACGCGAAAGCCAATCCCACACCCGCGAACGCCACCATCGCCACGCTCTTGCGTTCGCGCGCCACGCCGAACGCGGCCAGCGTCAGCCCGACAACACCCACATACGCCACGTACTCGGTGAACGTGCTGCGCGAATATCCAGGCAACAATGCGCGGCCCAGCAGGCGCGGGTCGAGCGAGAACGACACGGCCTCACGCCATTCCAGCCCGCCGCTGCGCAACGACTCGCGGGTGAGTTCGAGGGTGGGCAGGAATTGGGCGGCGGAGAGGGTCAGTGCGAGTAGCCCCGGAAGAAAAAGACTGAAGACCAAAGACTTGAGATTGGGTGATTGGGTGATTGGGTGATTGCGAATGATGCAATAGAGGGTGAGGCCAAACAGCGAGATAAAGACACTTTGGGTATGACCGGCCAATATCTGGAGTGCAATGATGATGGCGGTGAGCCTCCAATTACCAATTACTAATAACAAAAAGGGGAACCACGCCAGCGCCTGCAACTGATTGACGTGCTCGACTTGCGCGGTGAGGTAGCCGCCGAGGGCGAACAGCAGACCTGCCAGTAGCGCACCGAGCGGCGATTGACCGAGTGACTTGCGCGCAAACAGTTGCGCGCCGACGAGGGCGATGATGACGTGCGCGACGATGGAGAACTTGACGGCGACTGGAGCGGCGAAAGCGATCAGCAGCCAGTTGAGGGGATAGAGCACGCCGGTCTGCGAGTTGGCGAGGAACGGCGCGCCCATGAACAGATACGGATTCCACAGCGGCAACTGCCCGGCCAGCAGCGACTGCGCTCGATAGTCCCAGTACGGATAGAAGTACAGAAACGTATCACCGCGCGCGAGGATGAGGTTGGTGAAGGCCAGCTTCCAAAAGAACAGCAGCGTCAACGCCACGCTGACTGCCACCTCCCACCACTGAATTTTGGTCTGCGAGGGCACAGGGCAATTCTAAACTACTGCTCAATTAAGTTAACTTGGAACAATGTCACCCTGAGCGCGAATGAACGGCCGGCACCCCATCCGACTCGTTTCGCGCGAAGGGTCTCAACGATGATCCTGGAGACCTTTCGCGCGACCCGGTTCGGAAATGTGGTGTTCATGCGTTCGCGCTCAGGGTGACAATGCCTGAAGGTCTGATTCAACTGCGTAACTTCTACTGATTCAATCACGGTTGCCAATCGGCGGAGGGTTCGTTGTATGGGGTGTTGGTAATTTGTCGGAGGTCGCCGCCGTCAGCGCGGATGACGAAGAGATCAATGTTGCCGTTGCGGGTGGCGGAGAACAAAATCCATTGGCCATCGGGTGAGAAGCGCGGAAACCGGAACACGCCCAGGTCTATGGCGAGCAGGCGCTGCTCGGTGCCCTCCGCGCGCATGAGGTAGAGCGCGCGTTGCCCGTCGCGCTGTGAGACGAAAACAATCTGCGCGCCGTCGGGCGACCAATCAGGGTGATCGTTGCGCGTCTGTGTCTGCGTCAGGCGGATGGGGTCACTGCCGTCGGCGTTCATCACCCAGATTTGATACTCAGGCCCCTCGCGTTTGGATTGAAAAGCGATCCGCGCGCCATCGGGCGAGAACCTGGCGACGGCATCATCTGCGCCGGAGAGAGCGACCGGCTGCAGCTCGCTGCCGTCGGGCCGCATGCGATAAATCTGATACGGGCCGGTGGCGTTCGAGTCGAAGAGCAGCCACGCGCCGTCGGGCGACCAGCTGGGGAACTCGTTGAAACTGGCGTCGCTGGTCAGCGATTGCTGGCGCGCGCCGTCGGCTTGCATGATGTAGATGTCGGGGAAGACGCGATTGCGGTTGGCGCGGAAGGCGAGGCGCGTGCCATCGGGTGAGAAGCGCGGGCTGAAGTCATCGGCCTCGCTGAACGTCAGTCGTTGTAACTCGCTGCCGTCGAGCCGCATGCGATAAATCTCGGTGTTGCCGTCGCGGTCGGAGGTGAAGGCGAAGACGCCGGTTCCCCCGCCGATGGTGTCGGTGATGGCGGGCAGGGCGGTGATGGTGGGCGTAGTCGTCGCTTCGCTTAGTGCGGTCGATGATGCGGTGGGCGTCGGCGTACTTGTAAATTCCGGTTGTGGCGTAAGGGACGCTATCCCGGTGGAAACCGGCGCTTGCGTGGCAGCCGCTTCCGTGAGGGCAACGGTTCCGGCGGGCCGGCTTTCCTCCGCTACCGGTGTTTGTGTGACGAGGGCGACGGCGACTCCGAAGCGACCGGTGCTAACCACGACGAAGGACAGCAGCAGCACGCCCGCTAGCAACAGCGCGAATGCGCTGTTGCTAGCGCGTCTTCGGTTGATCATACGGCAGTTGCACGGTGGCGATGGTGCCTTGCGCCGGGCGGCTGCGCAGTTCGAGCTTGCCGCCGTGCCGCGCGATGATGCGCTGCACCATTGCCAGCCCGAGGCCGCTGCCGGCGATGTCGTGAACGTTGGAGCCGCGATACAGCTCCTCGGTGACGAGCGGCAGTTCTTCGAGCAGGATGCCGCGCCCGGTGTCCACCACTTCGATGAGCAGCGCGCCGGAAGTGTCGCGCGCGCGCACTTGCACAGGCGCATCACTCGAATACTTGAGCGCGTTATCGGTCAGGTTGCGCAAGGCCATGAGCAACAACTCGCGGTCGGCGGCCAGCGGCGGGATGGGCCACGGCACGCGCTGCACGTCGAGTTGGATGCGCTGCGGGGCTTGCAGCAATTCCACCATCTCGTCGAGCAGTTCGCCGACATCCACGCGCTCGAGTTCGAGCGGGCGGGCTTCGAGGTCGGCCAGGCGGCGCAGTCCGCGCGTGAGGGTCGAGAGCCGGTCGGCCTGCGCGCGCACCTCGGCGACCGTGCGGCCATCGTCGGAATGCGCGGCCTGTAGGTTATCGAGTTGCACTTGAATGGCGGTGAGTGGATTCTTCAACTCGTGGTCGAGCCGCTGGATGACGCGGCGACGCTCGGTCTCCAGCGCGGCGGATTGCTCCGACAGCGCACGACGGGTGGCCGCGTCGCGCCAGCGCACCACGCCCGCCGCCGCCAGCACCAGCATCGC
>JBQTJD010000566.1:0-2368 GCA_052387475.1 Anaerolineales bacterium
GAGTATCTGCGTGGCATCCGTTCCACTGTGGGCATGGTGTTTCAAATTCCCGACAACCAATTCGTGGCGACGATTGTGGAAGAGGATGTGGCCTTTGGGCCGGAGAACCTCGGCGTGCCGCGCGACGAAATTGTGCGTCGGGTGGATTGGTCGCTCGAGCGGGTGGACATGACGCCGCATCGGCTGCGCGCGCCACACTTACTCAGCGGAGGACAGAAGCAACGGGTGTGCATCGCCGGCGTACTGGCGATGAAGCCCGAAGTGCTCGTGCTCGATGAAGCCACGGCCATGCTCGACCCGCTCGGGCGGCGCGAGGTGCTGGAGGTCGCGCACCGGCTCAATCGCGATGAAGGCGTGACCGTGGTGGCAATCACCCACAACATGGAAGAGGCGGTCGAGGCCGACCGTGTCATCGTGCTGGAGTCGGGCCGCATCGCGCTGAAGGGCACACCACGCCAAGTCTTCCGACAGGTAAGCCGTTTGCGCGAGTTGCAAATGGATGTGCCGCAGGTGACGCAACTCGCCGCGCGGTTGGGTTTCGATGAGACGCCGCTGACGGTGGAGGAGTTTGTGACAGCGGCGCGGCAGACAACCCCCATACCCCAACCCTCCCCCCCGAGGGGGGCAGGGAGCGCGACACCCCCAACCCAGTCCGGGAAGGGGGCCGGGGGGTTAGGTGATGAGGCGGTCATTCGCGCGGACTCCCTCACCCATTTCTATATGCGTGGCACGCCGCTCGAAGTGAAGGCGATTGAGGGCGTGGAGGTGGAGGTGCGGCGGGGTGAGGCGCTCGGCATCATCGGCCACACGGGCAGCGGCAAGAGCACGATCGTGCAGCACTTCAACGCGCTGATGCGGCCGCACAGCGGGCGCGTGACGGCCTTTGGACAAGAAGTGACCGATAGGAGCGACGCGCGTGAGTTGCGGCGCAGGGTGGGCCTGGTCTTTCAATCGCCCGAGGCGCAACTGTTCGAGCAATACGCCGGCGATGATGTGGCCTACGGCCCGCGCAACATGAAGTTGCCGAAGGAAGAAGTGCGCGAACGGGTGCGCCGCGCGATGGAGGCGGTCGGCCTGCCGTTCGAGGAGTTCAAAGACCGCATCACATTCTCGCTCAGCGGCGGGCAGATGCGACGCTTGGCGCTGGCCGGAGTGCTGGCGCTCGAACCGGAAATACTTGTGCTCGATGAGCCGACGGCCGGCCTCGACCCGCGTGGGCGCGAACAACTGTGGCAAATGATCCTGCAACTGCGCGAGCAGCGTGGCCTGACGTTAGTAGTGATTTCGCACAACATGGAAGACCTGGCGCGCGTGTGCGACCGGCTGGCAGTGGTGGCGGATGGAAAGATCGTGATGACGGGCACACCCCGCGAAGTGTTCGCCAACGCAGAGCAATTGCGCGCGATGGGCCTCGGCGTGCCGGGTGTGACCGAGGCCTTCGCGCAACTGTGGCCGGAGATTGGGCCGGTGCTGACAGTGGATGAGGGGTTGAAGATTTTGGCGGGAAGGATTGAACCGCAAAGACGCGAAGGACGCAAAGAATAGCGCGAAGGTTTGTGCTTTCTTTGCGCTCTTTGCGTCTTCGCGGTTAACTACCGATGTCTGAATTTCAACGACCAATGCAACCGTGGCCGGCGCTGGCGCCGTATGCGCGCAAAGTGCAATTGCGCTCCGGTCTGAACGTGTTTGTGTTCGAGGCCGGGGCGAGTGACGCGCCCGCGCTCATGCTGATTCACGGCCTCGGCGATGAGGCCGATACGTGGCGACATGTGCTGTTGCCACTGGCCGAGCGCCAGCGCGTCGTCGCGCTTGACCTGCCCGGCTTTGGGCGCAGTGATAAGCCCAAGCGCACATACTCGCTCGCCTTCCTGCACGATACGGTTGTGGAATTGATGGATACGGTTGGGATGCAGAGCGCGGGATTGATGGGCCACTCGCTCGGCGCGGTGATTGCGCAGTCGGTGGCGTTTGACCATCCGGCTCGTGTACGTGAGTTGATTCTGATCAGCGGCTCGTTGACCTCACGCGCGCAGAAGATCAATCCGGTGATATTGCAAATGGCGTTACCGTTCCTCGGCGAGCGGATGTACAACAGCCTGCGCGCCGATCCCGACGCAGCGTACGCAACCCTGCGCCCGTATTACGCCGACTTCGACGCGCTGCCCGAAGCCGACCGGAAATTTCTGTATCAGCGCGTGAACGAGCGCGTGTGGAGCGACGGCCAGCGGCGCGCTTTTCTCACGGTGCTGCGGCGATTAGTGTGGAACGCGCCGCGCCAACAAAAGAAAATGGAAGCTCGGCTTGGGCAACTCACAACGTCCACCCGCGCTGTGTGGGGCGAGCGCGATCTCATCAATTCAGTCGAGAG
>JBQTJD010000567.1:0-3511 GCA_052387475.1 Anaerolineales bacterium
AGCTAGAAGAGTCCCCAATCCGCGCCGGCGCCCTCTTCCATCATGGACGGATCCCACAACTCCATTCCCATTTCAATCTTCGTCGGCGCTTCGGTCGCTTGGGTGACCGCGTTGCGCGTTTGCTCCAGCATCGCCGGACCGTACGGGCAGAAGGGCGTGGTGAGGATCATCTTCACCCACGTGCCGCCGTCTTCCTGAAACGCCAAATCGCGGATGAGGCCAAGTTCGATGATGTTCAACCCGATCTCCGGGTCAATCACCTCGCGCAGGGCTTCTTTCACCACGGCGGCCTTCTCCGGGGTATCGGTCTCGGCCTGCCACACGACCTTGCTGGTTGCATTTGTTTGAGCCATGGTTCTTCTCCAAATTTACTTGACGTTAGCTGGCGCTGCTATGCTTTGCGGTTTGATGACGAACACACATCGCTCGGCGCCGTCGAGCACGCAGTTCGTTTTCTCCACATCCGCCGAGAGCATCTGCCGGATGACGGTTTGATCAATCGTACAAATCTCGGGGTGGCGCTGGCCGATGCGGATGTACGGGCAATTGTACTCCGTGAGCTGAATTGTTTCGCCCTCGCGATTCCATTTGGCGCGGAAGCCTTCCTCGCCAAGCACAGTGACCAGCACGTCCAGCTTCTCGTCCAAAGATTTGCCTACGGCCCGGTGCGCGTGTTCCGCCGCCATTCCCTCGGCCATGTGTGTCAGCATCGATTCGATGGCGTCGGCGGGCAGGGTAGATTTGAGTTCGTCGAGGAGCCGGGCGCTAAATTGGATGTACCGCGCGGGGAAGCGGTCGGTAGCGGCGTCGGTGAGCGAATATTCGAGATGCGGGCGGCCCACTCCGCGCCGAACCTCTACCGCATGGATCAAAGCTTCAGCCTGCAATGCCGCCAAATGATGGCGCACGGACACTGGCGTAATGGCCAGCTCATCCGCCAGTTGCGCTATGGCGACATGCCCGTGGGCTTTGATGGCGTGCAGAACTTTCTCGCGGGTACTGTTCATAATGACGAACTCTGCGCGAATTCTATCCACTTTAGAAAGATTCGTCAATAAAGAAGATAATTATCAAGTATATTGACGGATGACCCAGCCCACTGCTATAATCTCGACGCAACTCGAAAACAACGCGAGTCGCCGCGACATCAGCACAGGAGAGCGCATGAGTTCAGTTTTGGAAGTCCGCAATTTGCATGTGTCCGTGGAGGACAAGCCCATCCTAAAAGGTCTGAACCTGACGATCAAACAGGGTGAAATCCACGCCCTCATGGGCCCGAACGGCACCGGCAAATCCACGCTGGCCTACACGCTCATGGGCCATCCCAATTACACCGCCACAGCCGGGCAGGTCATCTTCAAAGGTGTTGACTTACTCGAGCTCGAACCGGATGAGCGCGCCCGTCTTGGCCTGTTCCTGGCCTTTCAGTATCCCGTTGCCATCCCCGGTGTGAGCGTGGCGAATTTCCTTCGTACGGCCATCAACGCCCGCCGCCGCGCCGCGAACCCCGAAGACAAAGGCATCTCCATCCCTGAGTTCCGCAAGCTGCTGCGGAGCAAGATGGATTTGCTGAACATGGATCACACCTTCGCGGGACGCTATCTCAACGATGGATTTTCCGGTGGCGAGAAGAAGCGGGCGGAGATTCTGCAAATGGCGACTCTGGACCCGGAGATCGCAATCCTGGATGAGACCGACTCCGGCTTGGACATCGATGCCCTGCGGATTGTGGCCTCCGGCGTGAACACATTGGCCGGCCCGGGCCTCGGCGTGCTGGTCATCACGCACTACCAGCGCATCCTCAACTACGTCAAGCCGCACTTCGTGCATATCATGCTCAACGGCCAGATCGTGGAGTCCGGCGGCGCCGATTTGGCGTTGCATCTTGAGGAGCATGGCTACGATTGGGTGCGCGAGAAATATCAAGAGCAAGTGGAGAACTAAGCCATGCCAACCCAAAATGAAGAACTGGCGACCCTAAGCGACTATAAGTATGGGTTCAAAGATGATGTGAAGTACACCTTCCGTTCGCGCAAGGGGCTGAATGCGGAAGTGATCACGGAACTTTCGCACATGAAGAGTGAGCCGCAATGGATGCTGGACTTCCGCCTGAAGGCGCTGGAGATTTTCAACAAGAAACCCATGCCCACCTGGGGCGGCGAAATCAATCTCGACTTTGACGAGATCACTTATTACACCCGGCCCTCGGACAAGACCGAGGGCAACTGGGACGACGTGCCCGCCGATATCAAGAATACCTTTGATAAGTTGGGCATCCCTGAAGCCGAACGCAAGTTCCTGGCCGGGGTCGGGGCGCAGTACGAATCGGAGATGGTCTATCACAGCGTCCAGAAGCATCTCGAAGAGCAGGGCGTGATCTTCTTGAGCTCGGATGACGGCCTGCGCCAATACCCCGAGCTTTTCCGGGAGCATTTTGGCAAAGTGATCCCGGCGACGGACAACAAGTTCGCGGCCTGCAACAGCGCCGTGTGGTCGGGCGGGTCCTTCGTCTATGTGCCCAAGGGTGTGAAGGTGGAGATGCCGTTGCAGGCATATTTCCGGCTGAACGCGGAAGGCACCGGCCAGTTTGAGCGCACCCTCATCATTGTGGATGAAGGGGCGCAGGTGCATTACGTTGAAGGCTGCACCGCGCCGACGTATTCGCGTGATTCGTTTCACTCAGGCGTGATCGAGATCATCGTCAAGAAGAACGCCCGCTGCCGCTATTCCACAATCCAGAACTGGTCCAATAATGTGTACAACCTGGTGACCCAGCGCGCGGTGGTGCACGAGGGCGCGACGATGGAGTGGGTGGACGCAAATCTTGGGTCGAAGCTGACGATGAAATACCCGTCGTGTTATCTGGTGGGTGAGGGCGCGCATGGGGAGATTCTCTCGATGGCGTTTGCCGGCCCCGGCCAGCATCAGGATACCGGTGGCAAGATCATCCACGGCGCGCCCAATACCTCCAGCAAGATCACGTCCAAGTCCATCAGCCGGGCGGGTGGGCGAGCTTCCTATCGCGGCCTGCTCAAGGTTTACAAAGGCTCGCATGGCGCCAAGTCCAACGTGGTCTGCGATGCACTGTTGATTGACGACAAGTCGCGCTCGGACACGTATCCGTACATTGAAATTGACGAAGACGATGTGACCATCGGCCACGAGGCCTCGGTGAGCAAGGTCGGCGAGGATCAACTCTTCTATCTGATGAGCCGCGGCCTGAGTCAGGAAGACGCGACCTCGATGGTGGTCTCCGGCTTCATCGAGCCGTTGGTGAAAGAGTTGCCGATGGAGTATGCCATCGAGATGAATCGCTTGATTCAATTGCAGATGGAAGGCAGCGTAGGCTAATTCAGTCAACAGTAATCAGTGAACAGTAGCTGGGCAACGCCAATTACCGTTCACTGTCGACTGCTCACTGTTCACTATTCTGAATGACGACAATTGAAGCACCCGTAACTAAGCCCGTCACAACGAACGGGACGAAGTACCCGCGCACGGTGATTGTGAC
>JBQTJD010000568.1:0-3296 GCA_052387475.1 Anaerolineales bacterium
AATGGCGGAAAGACGGTGACCCTCCTCACCGACAACCTGCCACCCGGTACTGACTTTGAGGTGCGGATGGGCAACTACGGTACTGCCGCCATCGGCGGGACCTATGTGGCCACCACGAACTCGTGCAAAGGCGGCGCGTTCCGGGCCACTTACAACATCCCCGATGGCCTCAAAGGCAACAGCATGATCGCCGTTCGGATGGACAATTTTTTCACCGGTTACTACGCCTTCAACTACTTCTACAACAACACGGCCGTCGCTATCCCGTAGCGACCACGCGTTGGGACTCGAAGCAGGGACGCTACCACAACGTCCCTGTTTCAGCTTGGCAAGACGATGGTGCAGGACACTTTCCTGCTTCTGAGTTAAAATCTCAATACCGTTTCGCTTTTCAACTGAATAGGAGGATTCATGTCGCGCAAACAGGCCACCATCTCATCACTCCTGGCAGTGGTGATTGTGCTTGCTTCTACAACAGGCATGGTCATCGCCCAATCGCAGACCACCTGTCCGGCTGGCTATACGGCCTACACCGTACAACGCGGCGACTGGATATTCAAAATCGCTCGGGCGTTCGGCGTCTCACCACAGGCCATCATCAACGCCAACAGCCCAATCGGTGGTTTGAATCCGAACCTCATTTACCCGGGCCAGGTGTTGTGCATTCCGCCGAAAACGGCCAGCACCGCAACTGCGACCACCGGCCCGACCAGAACACCAGCGCCTACGGCCACCCCCGTCGCGACGCGCGTGCCGGGCTACATCTGCTGCCCAAGTTTCCGCATCGTCTCGGTCGTCCGTGATACGTCGGTGACGATTGAAACCAAGAACTTCCCGGCCGGCCTCAAGTTCGACGTACGCATGGCGGCGCGCGGCGCGCAGGCCGTGGGCGGGACGATTGCCGGCACACAGGATTCGGGCACGGGCGGCGTCTTCCGCGCCACCTACACCATCCCGGCCGGGCTAAAGGGCCTCGGTCAAATCGCCATCCGGCTGGAACATCCCACCACCGGCTACAACGCTTTCAACTGGTTCTGGAATTCCACCGTCACTGCTCCGTGAACGGATCAGGTGACAGTCACGGGCAACCAGGCCTTTGAGCTGTGAACGCTCAAATGCCCCGTGACTGTCACCTAAGATTGGCTTCACTTCCACGGCGCGATCCCCATTAGCACGACGAGCCGCGTGTTGCCGGTGTTGGTGACGCCATGCGGCACACCGGCGGGCACCCATACCACGCCGCCCGCGCCGACATCACGCCTTTCGTCTCCCACCACGAACTCCCCCTGCCCCTCAATCACAAAATAAAACTTGTCCTGATCGGCGTGCTCGTGGCTGTGTTGGGTCTGTCCCGATTCGAGGCAATTCAATCCCAACATCAGCCGGCGGCTCTCGAATAAGGTCGCTTTGTAGAATTTGTCAGGCTGTGCGCCCACATGTTGGCGATAGTCAGTGAAGTTGTTCATCGGTTCTAAATCCTTTCCAAAGTTCGCGGGGGAATCGCCAAGTTGAGTCGCATCATCAAGTGCGCTACAGTTGTAACACAATGTCGGCGCTCTCTCAGCTATCTCACTTTTCGCGCGTTTCCCTTGGCCAGTTTCCCACGCCGCTGGAGCCATCCCCCAATCTCACCCGCGCCCTGAACGGCCCAACGCTGTGGGTCAAACGCGACGATGCAGTCGGCCCGGCGCTGGGAGGCAACAAAACGCGCAAGCTCGAATTTCTCTTCGGCGCGGCGCAGGCCGACGGCGCGGAGATCGTGGCTACGTTTGGCGGGTTGCAATCCAACTTCGCCCGGCAGATGTGCGCGGCAGCGCGGACGCTGGGTATGCAGCCGGCTTGTTATTACTTCAGCCGGCGTCCGGCCCGGCTCACGGGCAACCTGTTGCTTAATCATCTCATGGATGCGCGGCTGCACTTCATCCCCTTCGGCGAGAACAATTCCGGCCAGCCGAGCCTGACGCTCGAGCGGGCGACGCAACTGGTGCAATGGATTGTGCGGTTGACCCCATCGCATTGGGGCCAGCGCGTCTACTTTATGCCGGTGGGCGGACATTCTGCCATTGGGTGCCTCGGCTATGTGCTGGCGGCGCAAGAGATCGCGGGGCAACTCCGCGAGCACGGCATTCCGCGCGCGACGATTGTGACGGCGGCGGGCACCGGCGGCACATTGGCCGGGTTTCTGGCAGGCTTTCATCTGCTCGAAAGTGAGCATGCGGTGTTGGGGATTGATGTGGGCAAATTGTGGCGCGGCTTTCCCGGTTCCATCGCTGCCTTGGCCAGCGAACTATGCGGACGGCTGGGTCAGCCACACACCTTTGCCGCCAACGATGTCCCGATCATCGAAGGGACGTACGTCGGTCGCGGATACGCGCAGCCTACACCCGAAGCGGTTGCCGCCATTCGGCGCGTGGCGCAAACCGAGGGCCTGTTGCTCGATCCGGTATATTCCTCCAAAGCGATGGCCGGATTAATTGATCTCGTGCAACGCGGCCGCTGGCAGCGCAACGAGCATGTGGTGTTTTTGCATACCGGCGGCCTGCCCGCGCTGTGGGCCTACGCCGATGACCTACTCAAAAGATGATTGACCAGTCGCTTGCCCAGAGCGATGATGGTGAGCACGGTCGGACGCGCCAGCGCTTCCGGGAATGCGCCAGCATCGCACACGTACAAGCCTTCAACTTCAGTCTGTAAATGATGATCCAGCAACTCGCCCACGCGCACCGTAGCGCAGGGATGCGTGCCGCGCATCGGCGTGAGGAAAAGTGAGTCGGGATCCGCGCCGGCCTTGATCAGAATCCGCCGGGAGGCCGCCGCCGCGTGGTCGAGCTTTACCCGGTCGGCAGGCATGAACGGCTTGCTGATGTCGCGCTCCGACTTCATCTCCCCGCACACGTCATCCTTCAACTTGATCATGACGCCAAGTGTGTGGCTCCATCTTGGCCACGTCAACAAATAGCGCGGCCCCATCAGGCTGGTGATGATGGGGTAGTTAAGCCACGGGTCAATTAAAGTGCTAAGCATGTAGCCATGCTCCTGATCTTCGTACGCATACGTCATCGGCGGCTCATGCCCGTTGCCCGGAATGCGCGAGTGGCCGTACATAATCAGCCTCGTATCCATGCCGATACCGCGCCCGGCGGTGTGCAAGCCGGCGTTCCACAACAGCGGCGGCGTGCCGAGTCCGCCCGCCGCCAACACCACCGTTGGCGCTTCGATTTCAAAGGGCCGGCCGCGCTGCCGCCCGCGAACCCCGACCACGCGCCGGTTTGCCACACACACCGCCTCCACTTTCG
>JBQTJD010000569.1:0-15153 GCA_052387475.1 Anaerolineales bacterium
AGCCGTTGCTGGAGCGGGAATTGACACCGGTGCCGGACTTCACCACCTTCCAGACCTATCGAGTGGAGTGGGATACCGCTTCAGACGAGACACGGTTCTACGTCAACGGCTCAGAAGTCAGTGCGCCGATGACGGGCACGACACCCATCACCACCTGGGTGTGGCTGGACAGCCAGGACGCTGGCCGTCCCATTTCCGTGGATTGGGTGCGCGCCGGGCAGTATCCAACGACTGGCGGCGGTTACCGAAGTTGCGTGCAAGCCGCGAACGGGGGCGGGATAGTAAACTGGTCCAACTTCAACGCGACGACCAACGTGCCAGTGAGCACCTCGCTAGTGTATCGCACCCGCACTTCGGTCGATGGATCGGCGTGGTCGGCTTGGTCAGCGCCGCTCACCAGCAACCTCATCACCAGCCCGAGCGGCCGCTACTTCCAATACCTGGCGGAGTTCAGCAACACCACCCCTCTGCGCTCGCCGGAACTGCAGCAAGTCGTCGTCAACTATTTTGGCCCGACGGTGCTGCAAGTATTGCCCAACCCGGCCAACGTCAACCCGCGCGCGACGCAACAGTTCACGGCGCAAGCACTGGATGTAAATAGCCGTCCGGTGACCGGCCTCACCTATACCTGGCAACTGATGGCCCCGGCGGCCGGCAGCCTCAACAGCACCGGCGCGTTCACTGCCGTGGCCGCGGCCGCCGAATACATCAACGCCATCTCGGTCACCACGCCCATCACCGGCGGCACACAACTAGTCGGCAACGCCACCATCCGCATTCTGGATTTGCCGCCCACGGCCAATGCCAACGGGCCTTACACCGTCAACGAGACCGCCGTGCTCACGCTCTCCGGCTCGGGCAGCGACCCGAACGAAGGCTCAGTCACCTCAGGATGGGATTTGAACAATGACGGCGTCTTCGAACGCCCCGGCGCCTCTATCACCAACACCTGGCCTGACAACGGCGTCATCACGGTGGGTTTCATCGTCACCGACACGGCCAATCTCACCACTACGGTCACGACCACTGTGACGGTGAACAACGTCGCGCCGACCATCTCGAATATCAACAACTCCGGGCCGATCACCGAGACCAGTTCTGTGACCGTCACAGTGTCGGCCAGCGATGTGGCGGGCATCAACGACCCGCTGCTCTACGCCTTCGATTGCAACAACAACGGCGTGTTCGAGATCGGGCCGCAAAGCGGCAGCAGCGCGAACTGCACCTTCGGTGACAATGGCGCATTCACCGTCCCGATCTCCGTGACGGATGGCGATGGCGGCGCTGCTACCGGCGTCACGACCGTCACCGTCACCAACGTCGCGCCGGTCATCGCTTCAGTCACCAACAACGGGCCGGTCAACGAAGGCTCGCCGGTGACGGTGACGGTCTCGGCCAGCGACGTGGCGGGCGTGAATGACCCGTTGCAATATGCTTTTGACTGTGACAACAACGGCGCTTATGAAACACCCGCAAGCGGCAATGCCGGCGCGTGCACGTTCTTCGAGAACGGCACGCGCACCATCGGAGTACGGGTTAGGGATGGCGATGGCGGTGAGGCGACGAGCAATACGGTTGCCACCATCAACAACGTCGCGCCCACCATCGTGGCGCTCGTCAACACCGGGCCAATCACCGAAGGGTTGTCGGCCACCATCATCCTTACCGTCACCGACCCCGGCGGCGTGAACGACCCACTGCTATACGCTTTCGATTGCAACAACGACGGCAACTACGAAGTTGGTCCGCAAGCCGGCAACACCACCTCGTGTCTGTTTACCGACAACGGCGTGTATACGGTGCGTGCGCGCGTCTCCGATGACGAACTCGCCTCGTCCAACGACATCACCGAAGTGACGGTATACAACGCCGCGCCGGTGATCATCGCGGTCAATATCCAGCCGGTCGTGCTGGGCAACCCCTCCCCCGTATCGGTATCGGCGACGGACGCGGGCGGGCTGAACGACCCGTTACAATACGAATTCGACTGTGACAACAACGGCACGTATGAAAGCGGCCCACAATCGAGTTCAAGCTTTGGGTGCCCGGCGTTTCCCAGTCTGGGGACCTATACTATCCGAGTGCGGGTGACCGACGGCGACGGCGGCGTAGCCACCAGCACCGGGGCCGCGAATGTGGTGGATGTGTTGAAGATCTTTTTGCCGCTGGTGATGCGCGGCAACCCGTAGGCCTGTAGGTGATGACGCATCATGGGCTCCCATGCCGTCCGGATGGCATGGGAGCCTTTGCCTGCCAGCGAATGACATCGTCACCTTACGCAAAGGTGACTGTCACTGGCTACGCAACCATGAAAATCCGGACGCTCTCAGCCAGTGACAGTCACCTGAGGCCGCTTACCTGCGTCACTTTAGTGACATACTCTTTTTCCTTACGAACGAACAGTGACAACACTCATCCGAATCGCTCTTGACGATGAACTAACAAGTCAGTGGGGGCCAGAATTACATTGGACATGGCGCACTTTTCTTTCAACCAGCGGATGGGCCTGGCAGCAGGTCCCGCTTGATGAGCCTTGCGACATCGCCTACACCGCCCACCCCGAGCGCGCCCCACACGCCCGGCTGATCGTTCAAGCCGACCCTAGGCTCTGGGCGCGGCGCGGCGCGCTGCGGCTGAGTGGCCTGCGGCGACAATCCGGTTACGCTGTGCCGGAGTACACCGGCGTGGAGGCGCGCGCCATCAACCTCTTTGGGGAAAACGGGCGACGGCTGTGCACGCGAGACGTGGCCTTCGATTTGTTCTGGCTGTTGACGGGCCAGGAAGAGCGGCATCACCCGCGTAACCCCTATGGCACTTTCAATTACCGCAATAGCGTCTGGCTGAAAGAATCGGTTTTTCTCGAAGCCTTAGTATCATCTTTCAGCTTGTGGATGCGGCAAACACTGGTGGCGCTGGGCTGCCCGCCGCCTGCGCCGATGTGGCCGCACGGCAAGCGAGCCGCCGCCGCTGGCAGTCACGATGTGGATTATCCGGAAGTGATCCGCTGGTTGGAGCCGCTCCGTGTGCAGTGGCGATTGATGAACGGAGGATTGGGGCCGGCGCTGGACGTGGCCACGGGCCGGCGCCATCATTGGCACTTTCGCGAATGGATGGAGATGGAGAAGGCCCTCGGCGTGCGGTCGGCCTTTTACTTCACGCCGCGCCAGGGGTCGTTGTTTGAGTATTTCTGGGGGACGCCGGATCCGTTTTACGATGTCGGCGCGGCCAACTTCCGAAAGTTGTTTCAGGAGTTGAGCGCCGAGGGTTTCGAGATCGGCATGCATGCCAGCTATCGCGCTTACACAAGCGTCGAAAAGTTCGCGCTGGAGAAGCGGCGATTGGAAGCGGCCAGCGGCCAACATGTGCCCGGCAATCGCCATCACTACTGGCATCTCAATCCGGCTAACCCGGAAGAGACCTTGCACATTCACGAACAGATCGGGCTGGAGTATGACACTTCCCTGAACCACGACCGTTATCTGGGTTGGCGGCGCGGCTGCGCCCAACCCTTTTATCCCTATCACTCTGGTCTGCGTCGGGAACTCGGCACCTTGCAACTGCCGGTGGCGTGGATGGATGACCAACTCTTCGGCATGCGCGCCGATAATCCGGGTGATCGGCTGGAGCGGTTGCAAGAGGTGATTGACCGGGCCGCCGAACGCGAAGGTTGTTTCATCATGGATGTGCACGACTATGTTTTCGATGCGGCGCTTTTTCCGGGCTGGGCCGAGACCTATCGGCAGGCTTGGGAATACATCCAGCAGCGTAACGATTTTTGGTGCGCCACCCCGGCGCAGATCGCCGCTCACTGGCTTAGCCGGCGCGCCGCCCTCGAAGCGGCCAGCGCCGGCCTGACGCTCGGGCGCGCGGCCAGCGAACTCGCCAGCGTGGCCACTTAATGCCGATGTCTGCCCCGACCCTTGCTCTGGCTACGCCTCAGGCTATGGTGCGCGCGTCTCCCACAGCGCGCATCCTCCCGCTCGATGCGTTGCGCGGGTTGGCCCTGTTATGGATGGCGCTCGATCACGCGGCCGCCTTCGTGCACGTGAGCTTTCAGGCCGAGACGTATGGCGGCCAGCCCGCTGTGTTGTTGAGCGCCGCTTACTGGCTGACGGGCCTGTTGACCAATATAGCCGCACCGGCATTCTGGTTGCTGAGCGGCGTGAGTGTGGCGCTGTTAGAAGGCAGCTATCGGCGCGCCGGCTCATCGGAGGCGGAGCTGACGCGTTTCCTCTTTATCCGCGCCGGTGTGCTGGCAGTGTTCACCCTCACCCTTTGCGATTGGGCCTGGACGGGCAAGACACCCTACACGCAAGTGTTGTTGAGCCTGGCCCTGAGCCTGGCGCTGCTGAACGTCGTGCGGCGCTGGCCGTCGGTCGTGCTGGCCACAGTGCTGATGGTTATCGCGGTTGCCTATCAATGGGCGCTGCCATGGATCGCAACCAACTTCAGCCAGAGCACGAATTTTGCAACCGCATTGCTAGCCGGGTATAGCACGCTCACGCGCCCAGCAGTAGAATTTTCGCTCTGGGGTTGGGGGCCGCTGATGGGCGCAGGCTATTTGCTGGGCCGCAACCTGCATCGGCCTATGTGGCAGATGCCCCGAATGTGGGCATTGCTTGGCGGTGGGTTGTTGCTGGCCGCACTGGCGCTGCGCGCCTGGGGCGGCTTCGGCGATTTGGCCCCGCGTGAGGTTGGTCAACCATGGTATTACTTCATCGTGTTCAGCAAGCAGCCGCCCAGCCTGACGTTCTTCGCTTTCAACCTGGGGCTGGCGGCTCTTGTGTTGGCCGCCTTGTACGCGCGCCCAGCCTGGCTGGAACGACCCCCGCTGGCATGGGTGGTCGGGTTGGGGCAGGTGGCTTTGTTTGGGTTTGTCGCGCACTTGCTGATTTATTCCGCTCTCGGTCAACTTGTGCGGGCGTTGGCTTTACCAGCGCCGGGCGTAGTCTTGGCCTTTGCAACCTGGGCGCTGGGGCTGGGGATGCTGTTGCCGTTGGCCCTGGCCTACCGGCAGGCTCGCAAACGCCATCGCCAAAGTTTGCTCCGCTATCTATGAGTCTGATCTTGTGAACGCTTTGCTCTTCGGGTTGGTGTTCATCAGTCCGCCATTTTTCAAAAAACTTCTCTTGCGTTGGCTGGTTGACGCCGAAATTCACCCTCAAGCACAGATCGGTTGGTTCGCCGCCGTCAGCGCGCGGCGGATCAAGCTCGGGCGGCACAGCGTGGTGCGCCCACTGACCCTCATCAGCCTCAGTGGTGATTTTACGCTTGAGGATTACGCCGAGGTCAGCAGCTTCACGCTGATCTACGGCGCTTCCGATTTCAGCCTAGGGCGGGGTAGCTATGTTGGCCCCCAGTCGCTCATCAACGTTGAAGAGCCGGTCAGCCTTGGGTACGGCTCTGCGCTCGGCCCGCGCAGCACCGTGTACACGCACGGCTCCTTCCTCCCAGTCACCGAAGGTTACTGGATGAAACTGGCGGGAGTGACCATTGGCGACAAGGTTTGGTGCGCGGCGGGTGTCTTTCTGCATCCGGGCACCGAAATCGGCGACAATTCTTTTGTGAATTCGCGTTCGGTCGTGAGCGGCCACATCCCGCCCGGCTCAGTGGTGGAAGGGAACCCGGCCAGGGTCATTTACCCGATGGAACGCGTCCGGCGCAAAATGTCGGCGCGACATGTGGATCTGGCGCTGGAACGTATTTTGAATGACTTCACGCAAATAGGCCTTCGTCGTGAGTTGGGCATTTCCGATGTGCAAACTGAGACCGGGCAATGGCGCTTTCGCTGGCGCGGACGGGATTATGTGATCGTGCTCGTGCCTTCCACCGGCCCGACTATGCCTAACGCCAAGCTAGTCAACGGAGCGACCCATATTTACGTGGCCAATTTTACTGATTGGCAGGCGCCGCCGGGTGCGTTAGTCTTTGATGTGCCCAGTTACACTACACACTTTGTCTCTGATCCTATCCACACCGCGTTGCGGTTGTTTGCTTTGCGGTATTATGGCTTGCGATTTACGGATCAAGATTAAGTGGGAGAAGAGTGATCGATGTTAACCTCAGCCAGCTTCAATCGACTTTTGGCGCGCTGCCTGTGGGGCAGCGCTGTTGTGTTTTTTATCACCGTGAGCTGGTTGCCGCTAGTGCCCCGGCCGCCAAGACCGGAGGACGGCGAACCAGTGGAGCACCCCTCGGCGACGCGGATTGCGCCGCAGGCCACCGGCAGCGCACAACTTTACTTACCGACTGTCTTTCGTGACTATCCCAATTATGAATGGGCGCAGTTGAATGGCAACCCGCAACGCACTGGGTACGTGCCGAAGGAGATCAACGCCCCTTGGCGTGTGAAGTGGATTTGGAACGGGCCAGCCGGCGGTGGGGATGGGGGTGCGGCCTCCGGCCACCTGCTGCTACCGAAAAACATCCAGCCGATCATGGGCAATGGCCGGTTGTACATCGGCCATAGTGATGGGCGGATGCGTGCCATCTCGCAGGCGACCGGTCAACAGTTGTGGGTCTCCCCACAGCTTGAAGGGCAGATCGTAAACACGGCTGCGTACGATGCTGCGACGGATAGTGTGTATGTGGGCATGACGGGTGGGCGCTTTTACCGGCTCAACGCTGCCACGGGGCAGGAAATTTTCTCCAACCGTCCCGGCGGCCAGATACAGATGGCGCCGTTGCTGGTGGGCGATACGGTCTATATCGGCTCCACCACCGGCGACCTGTATGCTTTTGATAAAACCAGCCTCACGCCGCGCTGGCTAAACCCATACAACGCGGGCGCGGCCCTCATCGGTTCACCGGCGTATTCGGCCAGTGATGGTGGCCTCATCATCCTGTTGGCGGAAGATGGCAGCGTACATGCCATTCGCACGAGTGACGGCACGCGCAAGTGGCGTGTCACGGTGAATGCCGACGCCGATGCGAGGCGCGGCAATACACGCTTCGCCGACACCTTTCCAGTCGTGTCGGATGTCAATGGCGTGGTCATCGTCCGCTCATATCTGGTGTGGGACAAACTCTGGAACCCTATCATCCCGCCGACGACGCTGGACGCCATCCGCACTTTCCTGACCAATACCTCAACAGCGCGCTCTTTCTTCGTGCTTAACCTGTCCAATGGATCATCGCGCTTCGTTGCCCCGGTGCTGGTGGGCGCCATCGGCAACGGAGGTGATTTTGAGTCTGTGTCGCCGGAAGTGGTAGTGAAGCGCCTGTCGGACGGCTCGGAGGTGGCTTACCTTTTGTGGCGCAACGGACAGTCGTGCGCCGCCACGTCTTCTTGTGATCCGCGCGACGACACTACGCTGGGTGAGATGGATTTGCAGACTGGCAACATCCGCTTTGTGCAGGATTACAAAGGCCAGGGCAACATCCGCTTCCCCAGTGACGAGCAAGGCCCGCTCACCATGGCTGGCGACACTTTGTTTCACACCCACTGGGCGTCGCTCAGTTCGGTGCGTATTACCAATCGCTCGGCTTCGTATGGGAGTTCGTACGCCAACCCGATTCGCACAGTGGAAGGGATGCTCGTCCTCAATACCCTGGCCGCTGGCTCGTGTCCGGGGCGCAGTAACCACTCTTGCCCTCAAGGCATGTATGATCCCGGAGGCGTCTACACCGACCCGGGCTTTTACCTCTACTACGCGGCGCAGAACGTGTATGACCAACTCTGGGCGACGCCAGTCCGCGGGGCCACGATTGGCGCAGGAGTGGTGTACTGGCGTTCGGTGGATGGCGCCATCATGGCAGTTGGCCCGTAGCACCGTCGTTGGATTGTGACTGCGCCCCCGCATCGGGATAATACACTTTCGATCTGGCGCTGTGGCCGTTTAGCGTTACTGGTAAAAATCAGTGCATATGACTCAAAGCCGCACAGTTCGCCTTCAATGTGCTGACCATCTTCCGCTTTAGTACCTTTGACCGATTGTTGGGGCCGAGCCGCCCAGCGACACTACATCGCGATGAAAATTACGACCGTCGATAGGCTGCGGGCGGAGGGCCAGCGCTCATGAGCGGCGTTTTTGGCGTAGCCGATACAACCCGCTCTTATCCGGTGGGCGAGTTGATAGTCCGCATGAGCACCGGCTTGAGTCACCGTCCCTGGTATCAACATCAACAATGGACGGAAGCTGCCTCAGGCGTGGCATTGGGATGCATGGGTATCGGCCAGTTCAATCGCGACCCTCAGCCGGTCTGGAATGCTGAGCGCACTGTTGCCCTGATGATGTCGGGCGAAGTATATGAGGTGGGAGAGGTGATTGCGGCGCCCGAACAACGCGCCCTCGCTACGTACGAGACGCATGGGCCACACTTCGCGCGTCAGTTGCATGGCGCTTTTGTCGTTGCCATTTGGGACGCGCGGCAGCAGCGGCTCCTGGTGACGAACGACCGCTTCGCCATGTATGCCACTTACTATACTTATCGTGCCGGGCGCTTGATCTTTGCGCCGGAGATGAAAGGCGTCTTGTGCGATGCGGATATTCCACGGCGCTTGGATATGACAGCGCTCGCACAGTATGTGCGCTTTCAGTCACTGTTGGAGACACGTACTTTCTTTGAAGATGTGCAACAGCTTTCGCCCGCATCGGTTCTGATTCTTGACCTGACCACCGGCAAGCTTCAGACGGAGGCGTACTGGTGTTTTGCCGACATCCCCTACCGACCGTCGACGTCATTTGATGATGCGGCAGTAGAGGTGGGCCGGCTGCTGCGCCAAGCTGTTCGACGCTCGACCAGCGACGCTTTCCGGCCGGGCGTGTACCTGAGCGGGGGCTTAGACTCACGCACCTTGCTGGGTCTAACTCAACGACGTCCCGTTTCGTCGTTGACCTATGGCGCGCGTAATTCACGCGACGTTTTCTACGCCGAGCAAATTGCGCGTACCGTCGGCAGCGAACATCATTGGTTCGAATTGTCTAATGGCAACTGGGTGACTGAGCACGTTGACCTTCATCTGGAACTGACAGAAGGTTTTCATAGCTGGATTCATGGGCACGGAATCAGTACGTTAGCCCAAGCCCGTGAGCTAATTGACGTCAATTTGAGCGGTTGGGATGGCGGCACAGTGATGGGGCATCCCGACAGTATCGAGCCGTTGCAGACCCAGGCCGTGGATGAAGCGGCCTTTACGTGCCGGCAGTTTGAACTCTTCAACCAGAAGTGGACCTGGCCCGGGATTACGGAAGCGGAGGAGTGTAGTTTATATCAGCCAGCTACCTGGAGTAAGTTGAGGGGCCTTGCGCTAGACTCCTTCAATGAAGCGATACAACCCTATCTGAGTTTGCGCCCAGACATCCGCGGCGAGTTGTTCTTCGTTCGCAATCACTGTGGGCGATTGACCCACAATATGATCACATTCTATCGCTCGCACATGGAAGTCCGATTTCCATTCTTCGACTACGAGTTGTTCGACTTCCTGTATTCACTGCCGTCGGATTTGCGCGCCGATCGCAAGCTGTATCGATCGGTAATACAGCGCGAGACGCCTGCATTGGCCTATATCCCCTATGACCAGGACGAATTCCTGCCCACTACCAACCGCTGGCGACGGGCAGCCCACGCTTTTTCGGTCAAATTGGCGCGTCGGGTGCAGCCCTATGCGAAAAGGCTGATCCGCCGCCAGCCTACACTCTATGCAGACTATGAGGCCTACCTGCGCGGTGAGCTGCGCGCATGGGCTGAATCGATTCTATTTGATCCACGCACCGCTGAACGCCAGCTCTTCAATCCGGCCTTCTTGCGCACCTTGATGGCGCGCCACACCTCGGGGCTGGAGCAGTGGACCATTGGCAAGATTGCGCCGCTCATGACATACGAGATGATGGCGCGGCGCTTTCTGAACTAGTCGAACAAGAGAGACCCCTGTGTGTGGAATAGCCGGCCTGGTTGCTTTAGACTCCGCTGCGCCTATTGACGGCGACCTCTTGCAAAAGATGTGCGCCGTCATCCGGCACCGCGGGCCGAATGACGACGGATTTCACCTCGCCCCAACCGTCGGGCTGGGGATGCGTCGTTTGAGCATCATTGACTTGAGCGGTGGGCATCAGCCCGTTTACAACGAAGACCGCACGGCTTGCGTGGTATTCAACGGCGAAATCTACAACTACAAAGACCTGGTCACGCAACTTGAAGGGCGCGGTCATCGTTTCGCGACCCATCGCGACACCGAGACCATCATCCACGCCTACGAGGAGTGGGGCGAGGCGACCCCTGAGCATTTGCATGGCATGTTTGCCTTTGCCATTTGGGACAGCCAGCGCTCCAAACTGTTCATCGCACGCGATCGACTGGGCAAGAAGCCACTGTATTACACCCAGGATCAACGCCAGTTCGTCTTTGGCTCCGAGATTAAGAGCCTTCTGCTCGCCAAACCGGCATGCCGTCAGATCAACGTACAGGCGCTGGATGCTTATCTTTCACTGGGTTATGTGCCTGGCCCAGACACCCTGTTTACTGGAATCTATAAATTGCCGGCCGGGCATTGCCTGACCCTGGTCGAAGGCCGGGTAAATATCCGCGAGTACTGGGATTTGCGCTTCGACCATGAACATCCAATTTCGCTGGATGAGTGCTGTGAACGAGTCCGGTACTTGCTCACAGATGCCGTCCGGGTGCGCTTGATGAGCGACGTGCCATTGGGAGCTTTCTTGAGCGGCGGGATTGACTCCAGCGTCGTCGTCGGCCTGATGAGCCAACTGATGAGCCAGCCCGTTGACACTTTCTCTGTGGGCTTTGAGGAGGAAGTGCATAACGAACTGCCTTTTGCCGGCCTGATCGCCCAACACTTCGGCACCCATCACCACGAGTTGATGGTGAACACCTGTAGTCCGGAGCTATTCGAGAGGCTGGTGTGGCACTTCGACGAGCCGGTGGCAGACCCGGCCGCGGTGCCGACCATGCTGGTATCAGAATTGGCCCGCCGACACGTCACCGTCGTGCTCACCGGCGAGGGCGGCGACGAACTGTTCGCGGGCTACGATTACTATCGCTCGGCCCGGGCCAGGCAGCCCGGCGATTTCGTGCCCGCCTCGGTGCGACGGCAGGTGTTGCCGGCCTTAGCGCGGACGGCCAATGCCATATTGGGGCGTCCGCGCTACCACGAACGGACCATTTGGTTTTGGTCCTTACCGCCTCACAAACAAATCCTGGCGGCTGCGGGCGTCTTCACAGACGCCGGCAAGGCCAGTTTGTATCATCCGACTTTTCGCTCACAGGGGACTGAAGACGCAACCGGCGCCATTCTCAAGCGCGCCTATGATCGTTCCGGCGCCCGCCACGAGCTCAGTCGCCGCATGTATTGGGACACCAAAGTCTGGCTCGCGGACGACCTGCTCATGAAAGTGGATAAGATGAGCATGTCGCATTCCATCGAGGCGCGGACGCCCTATCTGGATCACCGTCTGATGGAGTTTATGGCGACCGTCCCCGTCTCGCTCAAGGTGGATGGTGGAATCCCCAAACGCATTTTGAAGGAAGTGGCTAAGACAATCTTGCCCGACGCCATCATTAACCGACGAAAACATACCTTTGATGTTCCGATTGGCAAGTGGCTCACGGGTAGCCTGCGTGAATTGACCCTGGATGTAGTCGCTTCCGGGCGCGTGGGTGGGAGGCCAATTTTCAACCCGGACTATATTACGGGTGAACTGTGGCGTGGACTTCAAGCCGGCGATCGCGGCTCTGCCAGGCAACTGTGGACGTTACTCAACCTCGGCCTGTGGGCCAAACGCTACGATATGCAGTTGAGCTGATCGACCTCCGGAAAGGAACATCGAGTGAGTGACTCTGCAACGCCGCAGCGATCGCTGGCGAGCATCGTGTTGCGCAACGCGGCCTGGACGACGTTCGGCAGCCTGCTGCTCAAAGCCCTGAACTTCCTGTTCAACGTCTATGTTGTGCGCTCGTTGGGCGATGAGCGCTTCGGGCAATATGCGATTGTCACCGCCTTCCCAGGGCTATTCGCCATCTTGATCGAACTGGGGATCACGCAATATGTGATGCGGGAAATCGCCCGCAATCGACAGAGCGCGAACGCTCTGATTTGGAACCTGATAGCAGTGCGACTGCTATTGGCGCTGGTCGGGGTGGCGGCCATCACTGCCGCCGCTGGCGCGGTGGGCTATGCCTCCGAGTTGGTGTTCGGCATTTTCCTTTTCTCTTTGAGCTTTGTGTTGTCTGCGTTGGAAACGCCCCTTGAGGTGGTGCTGGCGGCCAACGAGCGCTTTGATTATCTTGCGCTTCTGAACGTAGTAGGCCGGGTGAGCTTTATGAGCCTTGGCGCTCTGTTCCTGTGGCTGGGGCTGAGTTTTCATTGGCTCATCGCCGCCGGCCTCATTGGACTGCCGATCCAGATGGCGGTCGCCATTTGGGCTGTTCGGAAGCATCGGTTCATGGAATTCCGGCCCACTTTCGCCGTTAGCATCTGGCCGGGCCTTATCCGCGCCGGCGTGCCTTTTGGCATGATCTCGCTGGCGCTCACGGTGGCGTTCAGCATCGACTCGGTGATGCTTTCATTGTTTGAGTCGGATAGCGTCGTGGGTTGGTACAAAGCCGCTTACGATCTGGTCTTCTCGTTGATGTTTGTATTCGGTGGTTTGAGCACTGTGATGGTGCCGACGCTGTCGCGCGAGTACGCGAGCAACCCTGATCGCGTACATGATTGGTATCATCGCTCGGTTAGGATGATCCTGCTCATGTCGGCGCCGATGGCTGTCGGCGGAATGATGGTGGCCTACCCGCTAATTGAGTTTCTGTATGGCCGGGAGTTTTTACCATCGGCCTTGGCGCTCCAGATCCTCATCTGGGATGTGCCGCTACTCATGTTCAATGCCTATTGTGGCAACATGACAACGGTCACTGGTCAGGAGCGCGCGGCAGCGCGCATCTATGGCCTCAATGCTGTGGCTAACATCGTGCTGAACCTGTATGCCATCCCGCGCTTTGGCATCATCGGCGCATCCCTGGTAACGGTCATCACCGACCTGATCGGCGCGCTCCAATTCAACTTCCTGCTCAAGCGCAAACTACAAATGCCCTCGGTGACCGCTCTGGCGTTGCGAGTCGGCTTGGCCTCAACACTCATGGGCGTTGTGGTGTGGCTGGCCAACTCATTGCCTCTGGTCGTGCAAATTTTTACCGGTATGGCGGCCTACGGTATATTGGCGCTGGTGTTGCGATTGATTGGGCC
This sequence comes from Anaerolineales bacterium, assembly GCA_052387475.1. Classification (GTDB taxonomy): domain Bacteria; phylum Chloroflexota; class Anaerolineae; order Anaerolineales; family UBA6663; genus JANWXR01. Next base: position 13,196 of record JBQTJD010000569.1, read on the forward strand.
GCAGGAAAAGGCCCTGATGCTTCGCCTGTGGCAACGTGTCAGTCGGCGCCCGGTCGTCAGCGCGTCCTCCTGACGTTTGACTCCGATGCGCATTCTAATTGCCGTCCATCACTTCCCGCCGCGTTATCTTGGGGGCGCCGAGTGGCGTGCGCATCGCACGGCGACTGCCCTCATGGCTCGCGGATATACGGTGCGGGTCGTCAGTGTGGAACGGATTGACAGCGGCCCGCCAGACGGCGTGGCGTGGCAGGACGATATATTTCAAGGGGTGGCGGTGCGTCGCCTATCGTTTAATCTTGCAGCCGCGCCCGATCGAAACCGCTGGGAGTACGACAATGATTGGATTGGCGCGCACCTGCGTGAACTGCTGCAAGATTACCGGCCCGATGTGTTCCATGTTATCAGCGGATACCTGATAACCGGTCGCGCTTTGCGCGTCGCGCAGGAATTGGGTATTCCCACGGTGGTGACGCTGACGGATTTCTGGTTTCTTTGCCAGCGAATTTCAATGTGGCGGAGCAATGGACAACTCTCCATGCTGCCCATCGACCCGGCAACATGTGCACAATGCATCGGCGAAGAACAGCGACGTTACCGCTGGCTGGGGAAATGGTTTCCGGAATTGATGCGCCGGTATTGGCGAGGGCAGCGGGCCGCCACGCGGCGCCTTGAAGCCCGACTCGATTTTCTCATGCAGACGCTCAATCAAGTAGAGGCCATCATCAGCCCCTCCCAATTTTTGCGCTCAATGTTCGTCGAGGCCGGTGTGGCGCCGGAAAGAATCATCTTTTCACGCCAGGGACGCGATTTGCCCCGATCAGCCGCAGCGCCAACACGCGCGCTGCGCCGCTCGGAGCTGCGCCTGGGCTACCTGGGACAAATCGCGGAATTGAAGGGCGTGCACGTGTTGTTTGAGGCCGCGCGTTTGTTGCGCGAGGCGCCGCTGACAGTGCAGGCGTATGGCGACCCGGCACTCTTCCCGGCTTATGCCTCCCGGCTGAAGCAACTCATCGCCGGTGATTCTCGCCTGCGACTGGCGGGCGCATATCAAGGAGCGAAAGAACTTGAAAAGATTCTGGCCGAGTTGGATGTGATCGTCATGCCCTCGGTTTGGTACGAGAACAGCCCCAACGTTATCCTCGAAGCGTTTGCGCATGGCGTCCCCGTTATCGCGTCTGCATTGGGTGGCATGGCCGAGTTGGTCCAGCATGGCAAGAATGGATTGCACTTCATCCCCGGCGATGCCGCCGACCTCGCGCGCCAAATCCAGCGCTTGCTGACCGAACCGGATTTGCTGACTGAACTGCGGGCAGGTATTGAGCCGATCAGGAGCGCCGCTGAAGAGATGCAGGAGCTCGAGGCCATCTATCAGCGCGTCACACGCCGGCCCGAAGCGGCTGTCATACAGTAGTTCAGCACTCATTAGACTCCTTCGGAAATAAGGTGCGTGGCACATTTGCCAGTCTAAAACCCGCTCATTTCAAACGTGCCACGCACCCGGATGGCTATTTTCGATAAAGTCTATTGTTGAGGAGGAAACTTTGTGCGTATTCTCGTAACCGGGGCGGCCGGTTTTATTGGATCACACCTTGCGGAACGCCTGGCTGTTATAGGCCATGGCGTCGTCGGGCTGGATAGCTTCTCCGGCTTCTATGCGCGTTCGCTCAAGGAAATGAACGCGCACTGGCTCCGGGAGCGGGAGGTTCCTGTTCTGTCGCTCAATTTGGCGACGGATAATCTGGGGGAGGCGGTGAGCGACGTTGACGTGATCTATCATCTGGCAGCCCAGCCTGGCCTTTCGGCCAGCGCCAGTTTTGACTCGTACTTGCACGATAACGTCATCGCCACCCAGCGGCTGGTCGAAGCAGCCGGGGCAGCCTCGAACCTGCGGGCGTTCATCAACATTGCCACTTCATCCGTTTACGGGGCGGATGCCACTCTGGATGAGACAGCCGAAC